>JAOUPE010000174.1 GCA_029880025.1 Caldifarciminota bacterium | reverse complement strand
GCCTAAAAGGTTCCATTCCATATAACGGGTTTGATTTGGATACAAAGAATCCATAATAAACTTTGCGCGTTTTGCCGCACCACCCATAGTGAAGATACTATCGATATAAAGTGCCTGGAAAAATCCTTTGGTCACTGCGCCTCGGTACTGGGAAACATGACTGCTCACTAAAGTCGTGCCAAAAAATCCGACCGCGCCTTTAGAGTTTTGAACCGTTCCGGCACGCATAAAAGCATCGCCCAGCATATTTTCACCTGGAGCCAAAGTAATCGTGGCACAGGTTCCAGAGATGATGATTGGTAGTTTATAGCCATTATTGGTGTTATTCGGATTAACATTGAATGGTGTCCACCAGTAACTTACCGATTGACCCCGAAATACAACAAAAGTCCGACCATCGTTAATAGCATTGATAACACTATCCTGGTTATAACCCTGACCCGAAAGAAAGCTGTCAACATGGATATAATTGCCAATATCGAGCCAGAGGTTTCGAATATAGCGGCAATCAGGTTGATAATAAGGGTCAGGCGGATTGTCTTCTCGAACAATGGTTGTGCCTTTACTGAACCAGGTCGAATCATGCATCGTCTCGCTTTTTTCATAGCCGATGGTTTTCGCCACCATCAAACTGCACTGAGCCAGAGTCTGGCAGTGAAAACGACCAATGCAAAGTTCAATCTGATAGTTACCGGTCATATCGGCATAATAATCGTCAACGATATCGTTATACGAAGGCAGTAAATTTGGACTGCCCACCAAAAGGACATAGTCCGGTCTTGGACTCCAGTTATTGTAAGCGTTCTGGATATAGGATTTAATCTGACTCAGCGTATTACCGGTTTGAGATAAGGGGACCGATACTGCTGGAATTCCTTTTTTCGTTTTCCATTCGACTAAAGGACTAATTGCGTCAGTAAAACTATCATGGGTTATTACTAAATATTTTGCTCCGGTTTGAGCAAATGAATAAGAGGCGGTTATTAAAATTAAAAACAGGAAAACAAAAAATCTGAATCTTTGCATTTATGCCTCCCAGTCCGTTATAATTACTTTAGATTATATTAACTTTATTTGTAAATCGGGTCAAGGTTTTCTTTTTTCTCAAATCAGATATTGAAATAAACTTTATGGCTGTTTAAAATTTATCCGATGTTGATAAATTTGACAAAGGTTGATATTTGAATTAAAATAAGAATGTTATGGAAGAAAACGGCAAGGTAGTAGAGCTATCCGACGAAGGAACAAAAGTTGAGGTTATTCCAGGTAATATGTGCCATCATTGTGGTGCAGCCCAAGCCTGTGGTACGTTCGGGTCAAGGACCAAAATTGTCTTAGCCCAAAATCCGATTGATGCAAAAATCGGTGATTTGGTTAAACTCGAAATAAAAGAGAAGACCCGGGCTGTTTCAATTTTATTGGTCTTTGGATTGCCGATTGTCTTGCTTTTAACCGGTATCATCGTTGGTGAAATTCTTTCTGGTGACAAATTGGCAGCAATTTTAGGAGGAGTCGGTTTAGTCATCGCCTTTGCGGTTGTAAAAGTCATTGACCGCTTGGTCAACAAGCAGAAGACGTTTCTGCCCACCATCATCGAGAAGATTTCAGAACTGCCTGAAGAAAATACCTGCCCAGATTAAATTTTTCTTATTTTTATCCTAAGATAAAGTCTAAATTAATTTCTAAAGAATTGGACTCGGTTGACTTTGGTTCTTTTCCCAATATAATTGAGACCATAAAAGGAGGAATTGGTGAAACTTTTGTCATTGTTTTTTTCTGGATTAGTTGTTTTAGCCTTTGCCCAAGTCGAACCAATGCCCAAAAATTTTGAGCACGCTAACGTGAACTACTGGCTTAAAACTGCGGATGGCAAAGATAATTATTTTCACCAGACTAACATTGATTTGAAGAATTATGAAAAGGGTATGATTCGTGCCAAGGTTGACGGTAAATGGCAAGACTTTACGGTTCGGGAATTACCGGATAGTTTTGTAGATTGGAGTATCAAGCGGCGGTTAGAGACAATGGAACGGGTGCGTAAGAATCAAATGCCGGAACTGGCTGGTGCCCATAACGGTATGGTGGCAAGTCATGGCTTGGGTCGGCTCGATTCTAAATTTACCATCAACAATGCGGTAAAAGGGATGGGATTCATCCCGAAACCGGAAAAATTAGAAGAGGTGATTAAGCTTTTAACCTCGACCCGTAATGATAGCCTTGAACGAAAGACTGCAATACTGGAAAGCCTTTACAATAAGGGTAAAGAAATCTATGACCGAACCAAACAGGTTTCGTTAGAGCTTTACTCGAACCCGGAATTTGAGACCCATTCTTTCTTGAATCAAATGACCGACCCAGGAGTTAGTATTGTTTTTCTTGATTTCCCTTCATATGAAATAAGATGCATAACCCAACTTTTACATCCAAAAGACCCAAAACTGACCAAATACGAACAGAACGTTATCGAATACATCAATTCGATACACGACTATTTCCACGGTATGTCGCCGCATAAATCAATCGCTGTTATTTATCATGTGATTGAGGTTTTCAACAATACGCCAGGAAGGGCACGCGGCAGAAGAGTTGTGCCGACCATGCCTTAATCCTTGGCTAACCCGAAGTAAGAAAATCATCTAAATTAAACGATATCGAATAAAAAAGCTATTCACTGCAATGGCACTTTTAGCACCAGTTCTTAAGAACTATGATATTTTCTTTGACAGCATTTTGCATTAACAGTATAATTATATATTGGAGAATAAAGTGTTGAAAATAATTCTTCCCTTAATAGCAATTTTATCAATGCCGGCAACTCTTTATTCGGCTCAGGCGCTAATCTGGGAATATGATACCTTGGACATATTCTTTGAAAGCACGATCGGTGAATCAATCGGTTGCCCGCATTCGATTGAAAAAGCCCTGAGACAAAACGACCACACTTATGAAACTTATTCCTATTTGCCTTTGGACTTAAGTCCCTATGATGTAGTCTTTGTTACGCTTGGCTGGTATCGGTGCTGAGGTGATGGCTCGATAATCGCTCCGGCGGAGCGAGAAAGATTAATCGATTTTTTGCTTACCGGTAAAGGGCTTTATATCGAAGGGGTGGATTTTGGTGCTGACAATTATAATTCACAGCTCTATTCTTATTTTGGCTGCAGCTTTCTTGGTACCGGCAATTCATCTTTTTACGGCAATGTCAGCCTGGTTGAAGGTCAACCCGGAACCATCGCTGAAGGTAAGAACTACAATTATCTATATCAAGAACCTCCTGACCATTATGTGGATGAAATCGATGCCGATGAAGGAACGATTCTATTCAGGGACCAGACCGGTATCGGTCGGGCAATAAGTTATAGTGGACCAGGCAACAGTTATCGGGTGATACATTCAACCTTTCTGTTTGGTGCATTGCGGGATAGTATTAACACCAGGACCGAGCTTATGGCAGACTATATGCAATATCTTACCCAATTCACCGGTATCCAGGACGATTTCCAGCCGAAGCCGATAAATTCACATTTATTGAAAAACAATCCCAATCCCTTTAGTTCTGTGACCAAAATCTACTGGAATATTACTTCTTCTTGCCAGGTTGAACTTAAGATTTTTGATTGTTCTGGTAGTTTAGTAAAAGGTATATTTTACGGTAAAAAAGATTTTGGCAGCTATGAACTTACCTGGGATGGGAAAGACAATTTTGGAGGAAATGTTAAGCCGGGGACTTACTTTATTCAACTCAAAACCGGTTCGTTTTCATTCACAAAGGCGATAGTAAAGACTAAATAACCCGGATTGTCAAATTAATATAATCCAATAGGGTTCGATTTCCTAAAAAATATATAAAATATCATATCCAAACAAATTGAAAAGTCTGTCAAGCACAACGCAAAGCGTCATCCGAAAGAAACGAGGAGAAGCGAGATGAAACTTCACAGGTTCTTAGAAATCAAGGATTGTTCTTTTTTTAGTTAAGTTTCTTTGCCATTTCTTTAGTGAAGACAAAATCATTTTTAACCTCTTAGTTTAGGTTTACCGGCTAAAGTTATCCAAAGATATTCTATTTATAAATAGAATCAAAATCAACCCAAAATTTCTCCTAAGTATTTGGTATTTAGTTTTTTATATTTAATTTTTGTACGGGAGGGGGTACCGTCTAGGGGGTGGTCTCCTAAGTAGACTCGGAGGTAGACTCGGGAGCAGACCCCGGATTCGACTCAGGGATAGACTCGGAAACAGACTCAGGAACAGACAAGGGGTGAGACTCGGATAGAGACCAGGGGGTTCACAAGGGGGTTGACCGGGGGGCAAAC
>JAOUPE010000173.1 GCA_029880025.1 Caldifarciminota bacterium | reverse complement strand
ATCTTCAATCGAGGTGACCGGTTTAGCTCCGTCTTTGATTAACCGGTTAGTCCCCTCACTTGTCTTAGAGCGGATGTCGCCCGGAACAACATAGACATCCCGTCCTTGATCGGCTGCCCATTGAACCGTATTGAGCACACCAGAACTACTTCTCGCCTCAATCGCAAAAACGGCTAAGGCAAGTCCACTTATCAACCGGTTCCGTCTTGGAAAATTATATGCCCAGGGCGGCGTGCCCAGATTGAATTCAGATATGACCGCACCTTTTCCCGCAATCTGAGCGTAAAGATTGCGATTTTCTGGTGGATAATAAATATCAATACCGCAGCCTAATACCCCAATTGTCCTCCCACTACTTCTGAGTGCGCCATTATGGGCTACCGTATCAATGCCCCTTGCTAATCCGCTGACAATCGTAATACCGTAATTGGCTAATTCAAAGGCGAATTTTTCGGCGATTTGCTTGCCGTAATCGGTTGCACTTCGAGTCCCGATAATTGCTAAGGCTTTTGCGTCTTCGTTTCTGATTTCGCCACGAACCAAGAGGACTGGTGGAAATTGGTCAATCGTTGTTAAATTCTTTGGATAATCTTTATCCAGAAATGAGATGGTTTTGATATTCAGTCGATTGCCAATCTCGATCTTCTGCTTTACCTCATCCGAACGATGATAATTCTTTATGGCGGATGCTAAATCGTAATCAATCTTATCCACCTCGGTCAGGTCTTGAACTTTGGCTTCGAAAATTGTCTCTGGTGTTTTAAATTTCTGTAACAGGTTCTTTAATCTGACATCGGTCATTTTGTTAAGGCTTAACAAATCAACGAATAATGGATTAAACACCGAGTTGTTTCTTTAGACCCTTAATAAATTCCTTAACCCCTTCCCCGGTCAAAGCCGATACATAATAAGTTGGTTTATCGACTTTAAAAGACGGTATTTCACCTGAGCAAAGGTCAATTTTGTTGAAAACCAGAACCTGTTGCTTCTTAAGGATTTCTGGGTTATATGAGGATATTTCGTTTATCAAGGTTTCATAATCAGCCAGCGGGTTTGGCTGACTGATATCAATTAGAAAAACTAACAGACCGGCTCGTTCAATATGGCGCAGGAAAGTGAGTCCGAGACCTTTGCCTTTATGGGCATCTTCAATAATTCCCGGCAGGTCGGCAACCGTGTAACTGATATACTGGTCTTTCACGACACCAAGATTAGGCGATAGGGTGGTAAAGGGATACGAAGCAATCTTAGGATGAGCGGCAGTAAGCTGTTTGAGTAAAGTGGATTTTCCGGCATTGGGTAAACCAACCAAGCCGACATCCGCCAATAATCTTAAAACCAGATGCAATTTTCTCTTTTGACCTTCTTTACCTAACTCGCGGATGGTTGGTGTGGTATTGGTAGAAGTTTTAAAGCTGGCATTGCCTCTGCCGCCTTTACCGCCTCGCACCACCAATACTTTCTTGTTTTCTGCTACGATTTCGCCGATATATCTTTTTGTCTGGGCATCATTGATATCGGTTCCCAAAGGGACTGAAATCAATAGTTCATCACCTTTTACACCGTGCATATTTTTACCCATACCGTGTCGACCCGGTTTTGCTCGGTAATGACGCCGGTATGCCAAATCCGCCAAGGTCTCCAGTTTGGCATCACCGATAAGGAAAATCGAACCGCCGTTACCGCCATCACCACCATCCGGTCCACCTTTTGGTACGAACTTTTCTCTTCGGAACGAAAGGCAACCGTTCCCACCGGCACCGGCTTCGACATAGATTATTGCTTCGTCGATAAACTTCATCTAGAATTTATTCGGTTACGTTTAAAATTATGACTAATAACAGTTCGTGAATTTCTTTTTCAAATTTCTAACCACCGTACTCGGCACAAAACAGGAGACTCTGCCCCCCAGAGCGGCAATCTCTTTAACCAGCGATGCGCTCAAATAAAAATATTGGGCAGAAGGCATAAAGAAAATCGTTTCAATCCTCGGGTCAAGTTTTCGATTGGTCACAACCATCTGGAATTCGTAATCAAAATCAACCACCGCCCGTATGCCTCGGATTATTGTGCATGCCTTTTTTGCCCGAACGAAATCAATCAAGAGATTACTGAACCCGGTCACCTCGACATTTTCTAACCGACCCAGCACCTCATTTGCCAGCGCCACTCGTTCTTCTAATGTAAACAATGGTTTCGTTTGTTCACGTCGAGCCACCGCAACGATGATACGGTCAAAAATCTTTGCTGCCCGCTTCACAATATCGATATGACCATTGGTGATTGGGTCAAAACTGCCCGGGTAAACGGCAATTTTCATTTTACCTCCTTAATTATTGAAATCATAGTATCGCCGTATCTTTTCTGTTGATGAAAATAATAGGTTTCCGGCAATTCAATTTCTTCTTTTTTGTGATGCTGCAAAATAACCAACCCTTGTTTGGATAAAATCTTTGCCTGGACAATTCTCGCCAGGAAAGGATTAACTAACCCTTTAAGATAAGGCGGGTCAGCCAGTATTATATCGAATTCGATACCTTTAATTTTATTGATTTGCTTCAAGACATCACACCGAATGATTTTTACATTGTTCAGTCCTTCAAGATTTTTGCGCAAAAACTTTATCGCCGGAATCGATTTTTCAAAAAACCAGACTGACCTGGCACCGCGCGATAAGGCTTCGATGCCTAAAGCACCCGCGCCGCAAAAAAAATCAGCCACCCGAGCCTGAATTATGCTATCGCCAATCATATTAAATATCGCCGCTCTGGTCGATTCGGTAGTTGGTCTAATTCGATACTTCGGATAACGGAACACCTTTCCTTTCAGGGCACCAGCCAGAACTCGCACCAATTGAATATAAATCGATTTAACCCATTGTCAAGAAATTTAAAATAAGATCGGTTCCTGGTTTCTAAATTCAGTAAGGTTTTCTTATTGACACTCTCGGCTAATTGGTTATATTCAATATGGTGCACAGATTCTGGAATTTTTTACTTCGGGATATTTACCTTAAAATCCTTGCGCTCGCCATCGCCATCTTAATCTATATCAATGCGGTTCTGGAAAGAACCCATTCGATGTCCCTTAAGATTCCAATCACCTTTACTAATTTGGCTGAAGGTCAAGTTATTTCCGAAAAGAGTGTTGATAAGGCTATTTTGTTGATTGAAGGAAAGGGAAAAGATTTCATTGGGCTATACCCGAAACGTCTTGCTTTTAAAATAAATCTGGAAAAAACCAAACTCGGCAATCAAAAGATAAAGCTTTTTCCTGAAGAATTAGGATTACCCAGCACCGTCAGCTTGAAGACGATTGACCCGGAATACGTCGAATTAACTATTGACCGATTAAGTAAGAAATCGGTTGAGGTCTCAATTCCGTTAAAAGGTAAACTCGAAAAAGGCTATACCCTGGTAAATATCGTTCCTAAGACTAATGTTTATCTGACTGGACCACGCAGCGACTTGAATTTCATCTCGGTTGTTAATACCGAATCACTCGATATCGAAGAAATCATGGAATCGAAGGACATCAAGCTTAAAGTAATCCTACCCGAAGGCGATAATTTTTCATTAGAGTCTGATTCAATCGAAGTATCGATTCGGGTCGAAAAAGAATCAGCCAGGATATTTTTGGCGGTGCCATTGCAAATCGTCGGGATAAAATCAAGAACCGTCACGGTTGAACCAAGAGAGGCGCAGATTGCAGTTGCCGGGGCTGAAAGCAAACTTGAGACGATGAAACCCGAATCAATAATCGCTCGAATTAATATTACCGATTTACTTGCGGGCACCCATCAAGTCCGTGCCGAAATAACACTTCCCCCCGGTATCTCCTTAGTGAAATGTGAACCGGCATTCTTTCGGGTGAAAATCCAATAAAATTTGCCGTGGCGTTTATCTGTCTCGGTTTTGAAACTTCGTGCGATGAAACAAGTATAAGCCTGGTTCGCGATGGCAAAGATATTCTCGCCAATATCATCTCTTCCCAATCGGTTCATACAATTTATGGCGGTGTGGTGCCCGAACTGGCATCTCGTGCTCATCTGCCATTGATTGTTCCGATGACCAAAACCGCATTAGCGGTGGCTGAGGTCGGTTATAAGGATTTGAACTTAGTTGCTGCTACTTATGCGCCTGGTCTAATTGGCGCATTACTGGTCGGTTTATCATTTGCCAAAGCTCTGTCCTTGGTCTTAGAAATACCGTTTGTTGCCGTCAACCATTTAGAAGGTCATATCTTTTCCGTTCTTTTGGAACATCCGGCAATAGAATTTCCTTATATCGCCCTAATCATATCCGGCGGTCATACCGAACTG
>JAOUPE010000172.1 GCA_029880025.1 Caldifarciminota bacterium | reverse complement strand
CCTCCACACATCACGCAGGATATTGCCACTTCGGCACTCGGCTCAGTGAATGGAAAATAAGATGGCGAAAATCTTGCTTTGACCTTTTCACCAAACATCTCTTTGCAGAATACTTCTAAAGTTCCCTTTAAATCTGCCATACTCACCCCTTCATCAACGTATAGTCCTTCGACCTGATAAAAGACCGGGGAATGATTGGCATCAAAGGCATCGGGTCGAAAGACACGCCCTGGCGCGACGATTCGAATCGGTGGTTTTTTCTTTTCCATGACTCGAATTTGAACCGGTGAGGTATGACTGCGTAAAAGATAATTGTTACTGAGCTGAAAGCAGGCTATCAAATCTCGGGCTGGGTGGTCAGGCGGAAAATTTAATGCATCATAATTATACCACTCGGTCTCAATTTCCGGTCCCAATTCTTCCTGAAAACCCATGCCGACAAAAATTTCAAGAATTTCATTCATCGCTTGGGTGATTGGGTGTTTTGTCCCTTGCCACATCTTTGTTCCGGGCAGGGTCACATCAATTCGTTCGGCAGCTGCCGCTGCGTCTTCTTTTTGAACTAATTCAGTTTTTTTTGTTTCCAGAAAGGAATTGATTTGGTCTTTGGTTTGATTGGCGAGCAAACCAATTTCTTTCCGTTCCGAAACTGGTAGACTGCTCAGTCCGCGAAGAATTTGGGTCAATTCGGCTTTGCGTCCCAGTAGTTTGACTCGAACCTGTTCAAGTTCTTGAAGTGATTTAGCACCCGCGATTATGGTTTCGGCTTCTTGTTTGATTCTATTTATTGCTTCTTTACCGTTCATTAAGCTTTTTCCGATGCCGACTCGATCTCCAAAGCCTTCTTTGCTGCGGTAACTATATCATTAAAGCTATCTGGTGCGATTATTGCCATTTCGGAAAGTACCTTTCGATTAAGTTGAACCTCAGCCAGTTTTAAACCATGAATAAATTTACTGTAAGAAAGCTCATGCGCTTTCAATGCGGCATTGACTCGTATAATCCAGAGTCCGCGTTGGACCCGTTTCTTTCTCTTTCGTTCCCGGTAAGCACTTTGCAAAGCCTTCATTACCGCCAGGCGGGCTGTTTTATAAAGACGGTGTTTTGCCCCCCAGTATCCCTTTGCCATCTTCAACCATTTTTTACGGCGTTTGCGGGTATATGGTCCGGTTTTAACTCTCGGCATTTACATCCTCCTTTTATTATCAAAAATTAGCGTATGAGTATGACTCTTTTTTAACTCAGTCATCTTATTCTGCAGAAATTGAATGCTTCTCCGTATTAATCAATATGGGAGAAGTCGCTTCATCTTACTTGTTACGGTTTTATTAACCACTACTGGCTTTGAAAGCTGTCGTTTCCTCTTTCGGGATTTACTGGAAAGAATGTGACGCTTGCCGGCTTTATGCCGAACATATTTACCAGTACCGGTGATTTTAATCCGTTTACTCAATGACCTTAAAGTTTTTATTTTCATTTTGGTAAAAACATTACTTGAATTAACTGGTGTCTTTCGCCAGCAACTTTCGGTTCACCTTCAACCGTCGCCACTGGTTCCAAATCAGCAATCAATTGTTCAATCAATTTCATCCCCAGGTCACGATGCAAAACTTCTCGACCTCGCATCAATAACGTCACCCGTACTCGATCCCGTTCACTCAAGAACTCCTTTATCTTACGCAACTTCACCTCATAATCGTGTTTATCAATCTTCATTCGCATTCGCATCTCACGGACTTCGGTTGAGTGCTGCCGTTTTTTTGCCTCTTTTTCCTTACATTTCTGTTGATAGATATATTTCCCATAATCGGTTATGAGACACACCGGCGGGTCGGAATTGGGTGATACTTCGACTAAATCCAAACCCTGTCTCCTGGCTAAAAGTACCGCTTCTCGGATTGGCAAAATTCCAATCATTTTTTTATCGGGTCCAACCACCCGTACATAAGGCACTCTGATTCTCTCGTTAGCCCGAGGCCGGTTATTAACCGCCCTACCGCCTCGAAATAACATCTTCCTCAATTTGATTTATTACATTTTCTATCGTCATATTACCTAAATCTCCTTTTCCTCTTTTTCGTAAGGCTACATTTTTATTTGTCTGCTCACGTTTTCCGATTATTACCATATAGGGAATTTTATTCCGTTCCGCTTCCGAAATTTTATAATTTATCTTTTCATTGGCGAAATTGCTGGTTACCCGGATACCTCTTTCGGTCAAAAGGTTCAAAATGTTTTCAGCGTAAACAATCTCCTGGTCAGTAACGGTCAAGATGATTGCCTGGTTCGGGCTGAGCCAGACCGGAAACGCTCCGGCATAATGTTCAATCAGGATACCAACAAATCTCTCGAGCGCACCGAGAATAGTGCGGTGAACCAAAAAGGCTGGATGACGTCCGCCGTCCGCACCCATATAATAAATCGAAAATCGATGTGCCAGATTAAAATCGAATTGAATTGTCGGCGACTGCCATTCTCGTCCCAATGAGTCAAAGAGTTTAATATCAATCTTCGGTCCATAAAAAGTTGCTTCACCTAAAGCACGATGGTATTTCATTTCAGCCCGATTGAGTGCCGAAATAAGCGATGCTTCAGCCTTTTCCCATGAAGCATCATCGCCCATATACTTTTCCTTATGACCTAAGTCGCGGACTGATAAATCAACGGCGAACTCGTTAAAACCAAAAGTTTGTAGGATTTCTACGGTGAGTTTAATAATCGAAAAGATTTCATCTTCCATCTGTTCTGGTGTGCAGAAGATATGGGCGTCATCCTGAGTTATACCTCTAACCCTGAATGCTCCATGCAAAACGCCAGAGCGTTCATTTCGATAAACCGTACCCAATTCGGCATAGCGGACCGGCAAATCGCGGTAGCTGTGGACTTTTGATTTATAAATCAGTATGTGACCAGGACAGTTCATTGGTTTCAGTACATATTCCTCTTTTTCTACTGGTAAGGTGAACATATTCTCAAGATAGTAGTCGTAATGTCCAGAGGTATGCCAGAGTTTACCTCGAAAGATATGGGGTGTAATGACCAATTGGTATCCATTCTTGATATGTATTTCGCGCCAGTAATCTTCAATCACCTGTCTTAAAGTTGCACCCCTGGGGTGCCAGAACACCAACCCGGCACCGGCTTCTTCCTGAATCGAAATTAACTCTAAGGCTGGTCCGAGTTTTCGATGGTCGCGGCGTTTTGCCTCTTCGACTTTTGTTAAATAATCATCGAGTTCTTGCTGGGTCGGGAATGAAATCCCGTAAATCCGCTGCAGCATCTTATTATGCTCATCGCCTTTCCAGTACGCCCCAGCCACCGAAAGCAGCTTGAATGCCCGGATCATACCGGTCCTTGGGATATGCGGACCCAGACAAAGGTCAACAAAATCATCCTGCTGATATAAAGAAACTTTCTCATCCGGTATCTCGGTCAATATCTCTAATTTATAGTCTTCATCTATTTTCTTAAATAATGAAACCGTCTCTTCTTTATTAAGAAATTTATGAACGACCGGAATATCAGCTGAAACCAGTTCTTTCATCTTCGATTCAATCGACTGTAAGTCTTGGTCAGAAAAAGGCTGGTTCACATCGAAATCATAATAGAAACCTTCATCGATCGCTGGTCCGATGCCAAGCTTCGCATCCGGGAAAAGTCTCTTAACCGCCTGTGCCATTAGATGAGAAGACGAATGCCAGAATATCGATTTTCCTTCCGGCGAATCGAAAAGGACCGGAACGAGTTGGAGGTCTTGTATAATTTCGCTTGATAAATCAAGCATTTGACCATTGGAACGGACCGCTAAAACTCGATTTTGCAATTCCGGTATCTGAGAAATCAACTCAACAATCTTGGTCCGGACCGGACATTCAAATATTTTTTCGCCAATTTCAACTTTCGGCATTTTTACATAATACTGATAAGTTAAGAGATGTCAAGGAAATGTGGGGCAGATTAGCTTGAATTACTTAAACGGGTAGGGCATCAGTTCGGACAATCTGTATTCTTTAATTTTCCTGTATCTATTTATAATAATTACTCTTAGGTTCTCAGAAAATTCGGCTAAAACCTGCAAACAAGCTCCGCAGGGTAATGTGAAATCTTTAGTATTAGTATAGATAGCAATTGCATCAAAATATCGTTCTGCTTCAGCTATTGCTTTAAAAATCGCTATTCGCTCGGCACATACGGTTAATCCATAAGAAGCGTTCTCAACATTGCACCCGGTAAATATTTTTCCTGATTTAGTCAGTACTGCGGCACCAACCCGAAATCGGGAGTATGGCGCATAGGCAAAGCGGCTCGCTTTCTTAGCCGCCTCTAACAGTTTAATCTTCTGTTGTTTACTCATAATCTCCTTCATCCATGTTTTCTTAGCT
>JAOUPE010000171.1 GCA_029880025.1 Caldifarciminota bacterium | reverse complement strand
ATTGACCACAAGATTCGATGATATGGATGAGTGGAGCGAGGTCAGCGACCGCAGGAAATTTAAGATTGGCGCAATTCTTTTCGTTATCGTAATTCTCCTGATTGCCTTACACAGTCGCATTGAAGCGATGCTGAACCTGGTTGAAGGTACCGCTTTAGTTGCCGCACCGCTTTCAGTTTTAGGGATAATTGTTTTTACCGAAAGAGAGAGGGGTAAGTTCTTGATTGAGAGGGGAGTCGACTGGTGGACATTACTCTTCTTTATGTTTCTCTTTGCGAAAGCCGCCTGCCTTGAATTTACCGGCGTGACCCCAAAATTTGCTCACCTTGTCTCAGAAGCTGCCCAAAAATTGCCTCTACCAGGAATCGGAGGAGGTGTCACTGGTTCGTCATTGGTGATGCTTTTATGGGGGAGCGGTATCTTTTCTGGTTTTGTTGACAATCTACCAATTGTTGCCGCTCTGGTACCAATTGTTAAAGACCTGACTCGAATTGGAGTAACCAATTCAAGTATTTTGTGGTGGGCACTACTTTTTGGTGGTTGTTTTGGTGGTAACCTGACCATGATTGGTTCGACGGCTAATGTGGTTGCGGTGAGCACCTACGAACGTGATACTGGAAGAACTGTCCGGTTTCGACAATGGATTTTGCCAGGAATAATCGTTACAATCGCTGCGATGCTTGCCGCCACTGTCCTTTTAATATTACAGATTAGATTATCACCATGAAAACTTACACCCGTTGTCGAATGCCAAAGCTTTTCTACGAATATTTTCTTCAAAATGCAGGAATAATAGGAGTTGAGTAAATGTTTAAAAAAATTGTCCTTTTAACCAGTAAGAAAAAAGAAGGGAACGACTTGGCTTTGGAACTGGCAAGCCAACAACACAGTCGGTTAATTGTTATGGCTCTGATTGAACCGAAACAAATAGTGCGGATGGTTCAAGGTCGTGGTCGAAAAGAAGACGATGTGCGAGAGGAATTAGAAAGTAAAGCCTGGCAGGAACTCTATCAACTGGAAAGTGACTTTAAAAAATCCGGGGTCGAGGTGTCACTTTTTTTAGAAGAGGCGTCAATCCTTGAACTCGAGTCGTTTTTGCGCTCAATCAAAACCGATTTGTTGATTCTGCCGGTCGAGCATCTCCGCTATTACAACTATAAACTAACCGAGGAATTTCTTACTGACCTTCCCTGCCCGGTACTCTTAGTCGGAAAACCATAGATTTTTTTACCTCTAAACGATAAAGTAGTTTCCCTTGACCAATAACTGGAAAGTAATTATCATCATAATTCTCATAAACAATGTTAGAATTTGCTAAACATTTAAGTCGGGATTTAGTTTTTGATGCCCCGGTGGTTAATAATCGTCACGATTTATTTCAATTTGTTGCTAACGAGTTAAAAAGTAAAGGTATCATAACCGATTCCGACCAAATGGTGGGCAAGCTCGATGAACGGGAAAGGGCTGGCCCAACTTCGGTTGGTCATGGCATTGCTATCCCCCATGTTATGCTTCCCACTTTGAACCGAATTCTTATTGCGATCGTTCGCCTTGCCCAACCGCTGGACTGGGAGGCATTGGATAACCAACCAGTACGAGTAGCATTTTTCATTTTTGCGCCTGAAACCGAACAAGCCAATTATATTAGAGTCTTGGGTAGCTTAGCAACACGTCTACACCGTAAGGATTTTGTGAAGAAAATCATTAGCGCATCTGGTACCAATGAAGTAATTAATGTCCTTTTTTATCCATTCAAAGAGAGCTTTTTAAGCCGTAATCGGCGCTATATCTATTTTACTGCAGTCATCCTACTCGGTTTTCTGTTTTTTAGTTATTTATTCCCTAAAATTTCTGTGCCGATAACCGAGCATTTTGTCCAGTTAGATTACTTAAAATTTAACCAACAACCATGGTTATTTCGCCAGACGATTGCGGCAACGGTATTTCTGGCAACCGTTGTCGGCACTCTGCTCTTCTGGCGCCACCGGGTTGCGATTGCTGCTTTTGGTTTAGGCATACTCCTTTTGTCCGGTACGATGGATATTGAAACCACGGTTCGGTTTATGTCGGTTCCCACTATCCTCTTTATTATGGCGATGATGGGTATCGTTTCTTGGGTAAGTGATTTAGGTGTTTTCCGTTTTTTGGTAGTCTGGGCATTGAAACGAATCAAAGGGTCACCGGTTTATGCACTGCTATTATTGATGTTCTTCTCTTTAATCTTGGGTGCATTTTGCGGTGAAGTGACCGCAATCCTGGTTACGATTGCTTTGGCACTTGAGGTCACAAGACGCACTAGAATCTCGCCGTTTGTTTTTATGGTAAGTTTAGTTTTTGCCACCAATGTTGGCAGTGCTTTAACTCTGGTCGGTAATCCAATTGGCGTCTATTTAGCATTTGCCGGCAAGTTAACGTTTGAGGATTTCTTACGTTGGGCGACACCAACCGCATTTATTGCCGCTCTCTTTGTCGCCGGTCTGTGTATATTTGGGTTTCGCAAAGCGCTGCGACCAAAACTGACCGGACCGACCACGAATTTTGATGACTTAGATGAATGGGCTGAAATAACCGACCGGAAAAAATTCCGGATTGGTTGGATGCTGTTTGTATTCGTTATTGTATTAATCATTTTGCACGGTCGAATTGAACAAGCCTTACACTTGGTCGAAGGCACCGCTTTAGTTGCGGCACCACTCTGCGTTTTGGGTATCGTTGTTTTTACTGAAAGGGAACGAGGTAAATTTTTGATTGAACGGGGGGTCGACTGGTGGACCCTACTCTTCTTTATGTTTCTCTTTGCGAAAGCGGCGTGTTTGGAATTTACTGGCGTGACTCCAAAATTTGCCTATCTTGTATCGGTTGCAGCCCAAAAATTACCTCTACCAGGAATCGGGGGAGGTGTCACTGGTTCATCATTGGTGATGCTTTTATGGGGCAGCGGCATCTTTTCTGGTTTTGTTGACAACCTGCCAATCGTTGCTGCGCTGGTCCCAATCGTAAAAGATTTATCGCGAATCGGAGTTGCCCATTCGGGTATTTTGTGGTGGGCGCTTCTTTTTGGTGGATGTCTTGGCGGTAACTTGACAATGATTGGCTCAACCGCTAATGTAGTAGCAGTGAGTACATATGAACGCGATACGGGAAGAAACGTAATGTTCCGACAATGGATTATTCCAGGACTAATCGTTACCGCGGTTTCATTGGTCATCGCCACAATACTCTTAATGATTCAGATTCCTTTATCACCATGAAACCTTGCACCTTTCGACAAGTGATTTGACGAAAAGACGAGGAA
This sequence comes from Caldifarciminota bacterium, assembly GCA_029880025.1. GTDB lineage: Bacteria > Hydrothermota > Tepidihabitantia > Tepidihabitantales > JAOUPE01 > JAOUPE01. Next base: position 1,155 of record JAOUPE010000171.1, on the reverse strand, counting down.
TGAATAGCCTTACTTTTATCATTTTGACCAAAGGCAGGGCAAATGTTAAAAAAAATCGTCCTTTTAACCAGTAAAAAAAAACGCAAACAATTTAGTATTGGAACTGGCAAAACAACAACATAGCCGGTTAATCGTTATGGCTTTAATCGAACCAAAGCAGATAATGCAAACGGTTCAAGGTCGTGGTCGAAAAGAAGATGATGTGCGAGAGGAATCGGAAAGTAAAGCCTGGCAGGAACTCTATCAACTGGAAAGTGACTTTAAAAAATCTGGGGTCGAGGTGTCACTTTTTTTAGAAGAGGCTTCAATCCTTGAACTTGCGTCGTTTTTGCGCTCAATCAAAGCCGATTTGTTGATTCTGCCAGTTGAACATCTCCGCTATTACAACTATAAACTATCCGATGAATTTCTCTCCGAACTTCCCTGCCCGGTTCTTTTAATCGGAAAACCATAACCGTCGAGTAAAGGACTGAAACAAGCACTCCTTGAATTTTCCATTTTAATTCTTAAAAAGCATTATGTTTTTCCCTTGTGCTATTTCCGAATAGGTTGATGGGCAAATAAAGTCGTTGACAATAGTCCTTTTTTCTTCAAAATATCTTTATGAAGCTGACAATTGGGTGGTTGGCTTTCGGTCTTCAAAATGATATTAAACAATTCTTATTAGTTGCCGCAACAACACTTTCTATTGTTATTCCTCAAATAACCCAAGCCGGTTGGATACGTATCTACGGTGGAGCATATCGTGATTGGGGGAACTGTGTCCGAGAGACCAGAGATGGCGGTTATATCGTTACTGGATTTACCGCATCTTTTGGGTCTGGAAACATAGAAGATATTTGGTTAATCAAGACTGATGCTGAAGGTGAAATCCTTTGGACTAAAACTTTTGGTGGGGGAGGACGAGAATTTGGTTACTGTGTACAACCGACGGTGGATGGCGGTTACATCATCACCGGGATAACCGAGTCTTTCGGCGGCGCCTGGTTGATAAAAACCGATGCCCAAGGTGATACGGTTTGGACTCGCGTGTATGATTTGGCAACCGGGAATTGGGTGCAGCAGACCACAGACAGCGGCTATATAATCACCGGGCGTAGGCGTGCTCAACCCGGTGTGCCATGGGATGTATGGTTACTCAAAGTTGATGCCGAT
>JAOUPE010000170.1 GCA_029880025.1 Caldifarciminota bacterium | reverse complement strand
AATTTTTGTAATATTTTTTAAATTGAGTTTTAGTTGCCCTCCATCTTAACTATTCAACATCACAGCCGAAAGAACCGAAACAAATTTTCGGTTGAAGGTGGTTCACGCCAAATCACAAGTAAACCAATTCCTTTGCCGTCTATGTCAATGAAGCAAGTACCTGAAGTAAGTTTATGGAAAATGCAACGTGCTTGGATTAATGAGTCGCCCTTGATTTTGAATATTTTATAATAGTTCTCAAGGTATTTCTCGCCCGCGGTAAACATCGTGCCTGAAATGAAAATTGTATCATCTTTGCTTAAATAATTAAGCCTACCCGATATAAACGGTAACGAACTTATATAGCTGTCATCAGGTACAACTTTATCAGTAATCCTGAATGATTTATTAAGCTCTAAACTCCCTGTCTTATCATTCCATTTGAGTAGATTGTATGAAGTTGGACTAACATCGCTTTGTGACCGTGATATGAGCAGTTGATTGTATCCTTTGTTTATAACATCAGCAATGAGAATCAGGAAATCCGGCATATTACGAACTGCATAGTCAAGCTTAACACTATCATCCCAAAACATATTTAGTCTTGAATCTTTCCATTTTGCAATGCAGAGATGATACGGGTAGCCGATTCTTTCATGCGGTAGGCTTTCCCCACAGAAGAAGACTAGCTCGTTGTCTCCGTCATTATTGATGTCACCAATCCGGACTTGTTCTATGAGGTAAGGGAAAACTGCGGTCTGTTTCAGAAACTTGCTACCATTCCATTTATAACGGTTCACAAAACTATCGTGACAGGTGATAATTTCGTCAGAGCCATCGCGGTCAAGGTCACCGGTTGTCCAACTGTAGCCACCGTAATAATCGTAATGAGAAACAGAAAATGGGATACGAGAAATATTTTGCCATGAATCACCAACAAATTGAATAACTTCTAAATGGTTACTTGAAGATGTTACGATGCATTCCCGGTCAAAACCTGATAAACGCAAGGGCATGATTGCAAATGGATTCAAACTATCTGACCAAATACCCTGATAAATATAGCCGGTATCAGAATCGCTAACTTCATCTTCCGAATTTATCACAGGCTTGGTTAAAGCCTCTCTTACTTCAATAGGCTCGTCGTCCTCGTTAGCCAAACTTATTAAAGGCAAGAAAACAAACATGAGAAAAATCCTTACAAATTTTTTCTTATTTACCATCTTCCCCTCCTAGTTAAAGCTTAGCATGAAGCAGATAATACATGGTCTCGGAAGGCAACTTGTAAAGCTTCTGTGATATTTTTAACTTCATGCTAAAATCTTATTGTCAGTTAAAATCTTTTCGGGCAATTTAATTCTTTCCAATCTCTTTTGAATGAGTTTTTTATCCGGCAGTTTGGTTTGATAGACTGAAATTTTCATTGGTTTATGCGTTTTGCCTCAAGTCAATCGCACAACGCTGTCTTTCAGATGACGGTGAATATCGTCAGGGGGAATAGCGAGTTTATCCTGTTCGATTTTCATTAACTTGCTTGGTTTTTGAGATAGCATATACCTTTCAAAATAAGAAGAATCAATTTGACGCTGAAGTTCGCGGAAAGACCATCTCTCTTTTACTGACATCTTTAAATAAAATTCCTTTTCTTCAATTAATTTTGTTTTATCTAAAATAAGGACATTGTGTGACCAACTAATTTCTGCAGACAGTGTCTGCAGTTTTTCGTACTTGCGATAAGTCTCAAAAAACCGCTTCATGTTCCACAAATTCCTTGCGGAAAAACCGCTTTGACCGGTAAACTCCAGGCTTAAATCCATTGACAGTTTTTCCACAACTCCATCACCCCATTTGCTTTTTTCTTGAAGATTTATGATAGTCTCGCCGATAAACCAGTAAAGTTCAATTAGGAGCCTATTGACAGTGGTAATTGCTTTATGCTTACTTTCCTCGATTTTCTTAATGATTGATGAAAGAGATTTTTCGTAATCCTGGGTTTGTTTTTTTAAAATATTGGTTTCTTTAATCTTTATTCCTTCAATTTATAGATTTCAGAATAGGAGAAATAAAGGTTCTTGTCAATAACACCACACTGCTATTTTTACTCAGAACTTAACGCGAAGCGGATAATATATGGTCACGAAATGCGACCTGCAAAGCCTTGGTGATTTTACCCGGACGACCTTTGCCAATTGGCTTGCCATTGACCTTTATTACCGGCATTATCTCAACCGTGGTTCCGACCAGAAACATCTCCTCTAAATCAGACAACTTGTGCTCAAGAATGAATGTTTCAGAAAACGGAATCTTATGAGTAGCGCACAGCCCAAGAACCGCATCACGGGTTATGCCGGCAAGAATATAGTTTGTCTTGGGATGGGTCATTACCACTCCATCCTGCACGCCAAAGACATTGGTATGGGTACCTTCAGTCAAGATACCATCCCGAACAAAAATCGCTTCGGCTGCACCATTGTCAACCGCTTGCTGACGGGCAAGAACATTGGGCAAAAGCCCAATCGCCTTGATATCGCACCGCGCCCAGCGAATATCACTCACCGTTATTGCCGCAATCCCCAACCTGGCATCATCCTTATGCGGGACAAAACGCGATGCTTCAATATAAACCGTGGGCAGAACCGGCTCAGTTGGAAAGGCATGGGAACGCTGCCAGACCCCACGCGTGACCTGAATGTAAATCGTCGCATCACTCGACTGCAGGTTATTTCGCTTTATTAACTCCTTTATTGCGGTCTCGATTAAAGGGATGTCGCGATTGTCAATTCTTAAAGCATCTACGCTTCGTTTAAATCGAACAAGATGCTCGTTTAGGCGGAAAAATTTACCGTTATAGGTGCGGATGACTTCATAGGCTCCGTCGGCAAACATGAAACCCCGGTCATTGGGTGATAGGCAAATTTTGTCTTTGGTCCGAAAAATTCCTTTGGGTGCTTTCTGACTCTTATAGAATACCCATTCCTTACGAGTAACCATTAGCTTTAATTATTAAAAAGACTATCGGTTTGTCAATAAAGATTTACCCCGACTCTTCCGGTATGTCTAATATCATGTCGGAACATGGGCCAGGCAGTACTGGCAAGGGTAGTTCCACGATAGAACGCATATACACCATATCCGGAACCTGCATAGACCCAGCCGTCTGGACCTATTACCGGTGAAGGTATCAATACATCCTGTTTCCCAACTCTGGATTTACTAAGCCTTGCCCTCCATTCTAAATTACCATTAGCTCCATAAGCATACAGATAATTATCGAAGCCGACAATATAAATTAAGTTATCGGCACTTACTGCCACCGATGACCTTACTCGTCCAGCAATCAAAACTGGCCAGCCTGAAACCTCACCCGAAAAATCAGGCAGCAGCGCATGGAGATAGCCGTTTTCATCTCCAAAATAGATTACGCCATCAAAACCAATGGTTGGTGATGAAAAAACCCTTGCCCTGATTGAATAGCTCATATAAGCAGTAGCATTAGTATCAAGTGCATAGAAGAGAGTATCAGCCGCAAAGTAGATTTTATCGCCACTAATGGTGGGCGATGAATAGATTGGACCGATTGCTTCAAATACATGTCTTTCCGAACTATCGGAATTTAGTATGTAAATCCGACCGGTATCGCCTTCATCACCGAATATTATTGCGCCATCAATTGCAATCGCTGGTGAAGAAGAAATCTCAGCTCTTGCCCCATATTGCCAAGCCAAATTTCCATTTGCCGCATTAAATGCATAAAGCGTATCGTTATCACATCCGATATAAACTCTATTTCTGGTTTCATCGAGTGCCGGCGAAGATTTAATTGGGGGGTGACCCGGGATAGGATATACCCATTTTCCGGTTCCGTTGCTCTTTATTGCATGAACATTGCCAGCCGAGCCCCCGATATAGACATTTCCATTGGTTCCAACTGATGGCGAAGAATAAAAAGCTTCAACCGGTACTTCAGGATATTTCCATATCGTCTGTCCAAAAGTATCCAGACAATAGACATAGCCATTAGTGCCACCGATGACGATAGCGGTTACCCTATTGCCGGATGTATCTAATGCCGGCGAGGAATTAAATGTTTCATTGGTAATGAATGACCAGGTACTGCGGACATGAAATTGAATAGAATCAGAAAATTCGGAAAGGTTGAAGCGGTTATCCCGGGCAACAACTTTAATTAAGAAAATGCCGGTATCAGAATAAGTAACCGTATCCTGAATTGTATCGCCACTGGCATAAAAGCCGGTCCAGGTTGGATTTCTACCATCACCCCAATCAAACTGCACCGCAACGCTGTCTTGATCCGGGTCAATGACTCTGGTCAAGAAGATGTATTTTACATTGGGCAGACCGTGATATGGACCAGACGGGGTCGATGGTTTGTTTGGTGGTAAGTTTAATTTTACGCTAACTTCAAGCGCTTCGGACCAATCTTTCGAAACCGCATTCTTATTGTCTTGCGCTCTAACTTTCAC
>JAOUPE010000015.1 GCA_029880025.1 Caldifarciminota bacterium | reverse complement strand
CGGTTACCAAGTGCATCCATGTTGATAATTTTACCATCCATAGTCAGTGCATTGGTACCGGTTACAAATATGTCTGAAGTCAATGCTCGCTTCTTAAGCTTGATGTTCTCTTCAAGGGTAATTCCGTCCTGCCAGGGATTTAGAAACGTATAGTTGCCTTTCTCCAAAGCCTCTACAACACCAATTTGTCTCAGTGTAACTGAATCACCAAATCCAACGACACTGCCCTCGGGTATCATTGACATTACCTTCTCGAAAGCCTGCATTCGGTTTTGCACGTAGAGGGCGGATATATTGTTTTTGCCCAGTTTTTCAATCAAACTTGAGATATTTTGTTTCATTTCATACTAAGCCTGCATGAATGATATTTTAATGAACGTATGATTGAATCATGATGCGCTAACTATTGTTTATACGGTTTCCATATAAGAAACCTCTCTCTTGTCACAGCAGTATAAAATCCTCTCGCGGTTTCAAGCCCAAGCACTCGTATTACAATAAAACATAAAGGGCAGGGTCTTGAATTTTAAAATTTCCCTTATTCCTCTTGTTAGCTTGCTTATAGGTTTTGTCCTGATATTGGCTTGCACCTATTCTTCGGATTTCATAGAAATTTGTTAGATTCATTAATGACATTATAATTATTGAAGCAAACCAGTCAATCCCGTTAGAAATCTTCGTTGTTAATTTCATTTCGCTCAATAGTTGAATTAAGCAAAAACTCTAACAAATTTTCTAACCGGGTCAAGAGCTTTTGGTATTATCCACGCACGTATTCAGGAATAGTATAATATGAGCATTATGAGAAATAATTACCTCTTATGCTCTGAAGGATATTGTAGGGAGTAGGTTAGGGGGTAGGATACCCACCAAGGGCGGGTCTTTCGGCTTATTTAACAACGAGGAACTTCTTGGTCTCCTTGCCCAGTCTTAGGAAGTAGATACCTGGATTTATTTCTTTCAGGGATATTTTTGCTTCACCCATTTCGTCATTGCGAGCCGAAGGCGTGGCAATCTCTTTTACCATCTTTCCTGAAACATCAAAGATTTTTAGTCCGCCTAAGTTTGATTGTCGTTCAGTGGACAACGGTAAGTGGATAGCAAGAAACGACCTTGCCGGATTCGGATATATTTCAATACCATTTGTCATTGCGAGCGGTAGCGAAGCAATCTCTTCAATCCCCGGTATCTCATCTCTTATCACATAGAGTGCTGAATCGATAACATCACCAATATATATCCGTTGGTTTCTTGCGTCATATTCCATACCCTTGCCAAGTCCCCCAAATCTAATTTGAGAAATGACTGAATCGTTTTGGCAGTCGAGAACTTTAAGGATGATGTCATAATAACCCGGACTGGCAGTATCAATGGAAGCGATGTATAACCGATTTCTTAAATGGGCTAACCGTAAACCATCAAAAACTAATGAAGTATTTATTGTCTTAATTATTGTATCTGTTTGACAGTCAATGATATATAAACCATACCACCCTGGCCAATATATTTTATCTTCATATCTGTTCCAGATTAGTGATTGGCAATCCGCAAAAAAGGAAATTGGATAGATATTTTTTATTAGTGTATCGCCAATTGCATCAATCACTGCTCCATTTCGTCCGGATGCACCAGCAACATATATTTTTCTTCTTTCAGCGTTATGGACTGCATCGTAAGGAGATGATACTCCTGTACTAATTACCGCAATAACCGAATCATTTGTACAATTGATGGCTATTACTTTATCTGGCAAACTGCCACAATAAACCTTGTTTCCAATAGAATCCCACATTACAAACCCACCTAAATAATTTGGCTGAGGTGGTATTATTTTTATTATTGAATCGGTTTCGCAATCTATTACTGCAACAGACATACCGTTGGTTACATAAACTTTATCATCTTTTGAATTATAACAAGGAGGCGCTGGACTATAGAAATTAATCCATTTGATTATCGAGTCGGTGCGATTATCAATGACCGCAATGCTATCTGGTCCCTCATTGAATATATAATATATCTTATTTCTTCGCGGATTCCAAACTGCATAAGCTGCACATGGGAAGCTGGGCGGTATTTGGATAATTTTTCTAATTGAATAGGTAGAACAGTCTAAAACTAAAAGTCGTCGAGATCGGTCAAGATTGATATATAATTTATTGCCTTCCGGGATATAAAAAAGTCGTTCTCGAGGTTGGTCATAGAGCGGGATAACCGTGTCTATGACTTGAGCGTAGAGAATGATAGGTAAAAATAAAAGCAATCTTTTCATAAATAGAATGGGAAATAAGCCATATTTTTCCTTATTACGATTTTAAATATTTTTAACTCGCTGTCAAACACAAAAAGTAAGTTACTCATCAATTAACGATTGTATTTTATAACTTACCTAATTACTGTAGATTAAATAATGATATGATATTTTTTGTTACTGATATATAACGGCTATATAAGGTAGTTTGATAATAGTACGAAAAAGGTTTTTCGAGCTATTTAGGCAGATAACTAAATGGTTATCTAAATAATTGCTTTGAGCACTTCCCCTAAAAATATTTTATATACTATCATGTCAACAATTCTCTTAACGGTTCAAATTTTCGTAACCGAACTGGGTGGCGGAGTTTTTTGAGTGCCTTGGCTTCAATCTGACGCACCCGTTCACGCGTGATATTGAATATCTGACCGACTTCTTCTAAAGTTCTCGGTACACCATCACCCAAACCGAAACGTAACCTCAAAACCTTTTCTTCGCGTTTGGAAAGAACCCCGAGTGAATCTTCGAGTTTCTCACTCAAAAGCGAAACACCGGCGGAATGGGAAGGTGATATGGTTTTGTCATCATGAATAAAATCACCGATGAAAGATGATTCTTCATCATCGACCGGTTTATCTAAAGAAACGCCGAATTGAGAAATTCTGGTCAACGCTTCAATTTTTTCTTTCGGCGTCGAAAGCCTTTGCGCCAATTCGGCAAGCGAAGGTTCACGCCCGTATTTCTGGATGAAACGGCGCTGCATCTTAGCTACCTTGTTTATGGCATCGATGATATGAGCCGGCACCCGGACGGTTCGTGATTGGTCAGCAATTGCCCGTGTGATTGCTTGCTTTATCCACCAGGTGGCATAAGTTGAAAATTTGAAACCCTTTCGGTAATTGAATTTTTCTACTGCCTTGATTAATCCGACATTGCCTTCTTCTAACAAATCGGCAAATTCAAGACCACGATTAACATAACGCTTGGCAATTGAAATTACCAATCGGACATTTCCTTCAATCATCTGATTGCGGGCTTCGATGATTTGAGTCTCGATCGCATCCATCTCGCTCATGATTGTTTTCAGGTCGTCCGGTTTACGCCCTAAAAATTTGTAAAGGGTTTTGAGTTTTCTCTTTAATTCACGCTTTTCTTCCGGGTCGGTGCGTCGGGACCTGGACGATTCGGTTTGTTTATAAGCCAGGCTAATAAATTCATTCGCGCTTTTCTTGAATTTTTGAATGAATTGATTAATAAGGTGGTGCTGAAGCGATAATGATTGAATCCGCTTAAAGATTTTTCGGCGGAGGGATTCAATCTTTTTCTGATAACGACGCTTTGGTCGTTTATCCAGAATTGGTTCTAAAAGCTCAGCGTCACGTTGTATCGCTTTTACCCGACGGATAAATTTCTGACGGTCACGCCACATTGCTTTTCGGTCAAATAAACATTCAAACTCGACCCGGGCAATTTGGTCTAAAGCACGACTGCCATCTTCTACCGATAAACACTCTTCGGCTAATTCTCGAATCATCGGTATCGGTTCGAATAGATAACGGGTGATTCTCTTATAGCCCTCTTCCATCGCCTTGGAATATTTTATTTCCTGCTCCCGGTTGAGTAAAGTTAATTTGCTCAATTCACGGAAATAAAATTTGGTGGGGTCGGTAATACGCTCGAGGATTGGTTTGAGAAATTTCTTTACTGCCGCTACCTCACGAGATTTAATGACCGAGACCCCATGTTGGGCAAGGTCGGTCATTACCGCCTCAATCTCTTCCGGCGATACATAATTATCCGGTAAGAGTTCGTCTAACTCGTCGTAAGTTATCTTTTTATCTTTAAGTGCTTTTTTATATATAGCATCAAGCCATTTTTTTCTTTTTTTCCGAACCGCCTTCATTCAATTGCTCCTTTCCAATGAACTTTTAAAAAGTTCAAACTTTTATTATAACATATATTCATTATCAATTCAATCATTTCCCCTGGCATCTCAGGGCAGTGATTTGCCGTTTGGTTTGATAATAGTCATCGGTAAGTTTTTCAAATTCAGCCGTCTCATTTGCCGCTTTTGCCTTTAGCAATTCTCGATAAAGCCAAGCGGCTTTTAGCTCTTTCAAACGTAATACAAATTCTTCCTTTTTGGGTAAAGTTTCGTCATAAAAAGCCCAGCCCGCCAACCTGGTCTTTAAATCATCCGAGGGTAGCGATTCGATAAGCTGGACAAGACCAAATTCAGTAGAATGTTCGACATTATCATAAATTATTTCAGTAATGGATCGCAGACCAATATCATTAATCGCCAAGGTCGGCAATTCCCTTTTAGCCAGTTTGGCATATTCCGGATTTTGCGCAATTATTGCTAATAATCTTTCTTCCCGAGGATTAATTTTAACTGATGGTCTGGTTGGTTTCAGTTCTTTCTTTTGTAAGCGACTGCGCAGAACGGTTTTGTCCAGATTGTAGAGCTGCGATATCTTGTTAAGATAGAGTTCTTGGGTAATCTCATCGTCGAGCAGCGCGGTAAGTTGCATGATTTGATTCAGCATCGCTCTTTTTTCACTGACGGTCTGATTGGGCATTGTGACATTAATGTAATTGATATAATCATATAATTTGCTAATGGCTAAGAGGAAACCGTCTTTGCCAAATTTTAATACATATTTATCCGGGTCATAACCTTCGGGCAACATAAGGATTTGAGGTTCGATATTAGCTTTTAACAGCACTTCGATTGCCCGACCGGTTGCGGCTCGACCTGAACTATCGCCGTCAAAGGCAATGATTGCACAATTTGCATAACGGCGCAGAATAAGAGCCTGTTCAGGCGTGAGGGCAGTGCCTAACGGCGCAACCACATTTAAAATACCTTTGTCAACTAAGGATAGCAAATCAAAATTGCCTTCAACCACGATCGGTGTATTTTCGCGCAGAAAATTCTTAGCCTGGAAAAGACCGTAAAAGTTCCCGCCTTTTCTAAAGATTGCGGTCTCCGGTGAATTCAGATATTTTGGCTCCTTTTTGGGGTCTAATACTCTGCCGCCGAATGCGATTATCTTGCCGGATAGGGAAAGGATGGGAAAGATTAAACGGTCAAAGAACCAGTCATAGCAGCCGCTTTCTTTTTTTGAGATAAGACCGGTATTAAGCAACAAATCTTCAGGAATCCTGTGTTTCCTGGCTTCGCCATAAAGAAGATTGCCACCGGGCGCAAATCCTAAACGAAATTTTTGTATCGTTTCCGGCTTCAATCCTCGTCTCTTTAAATAATTCATTGCCGTTTCCGACTTATTCATTTGTCGGGTAAAGAAATTGGCAGCAAATTCACAGGTGTCATATAACGGTTGATTGCTTGATGATATTTTGTCAAATTCGAGGGTTATGCCTAAGCGGCTGGCTAAACTTTTAATTGCTTCCGGGAACGATAGTTTCTCATAATTCATGACAAAAGTTATGACCGAACCGCCCACCCCACAACCAAAGCAATGGTAGATTTGGCGCTCCGGACTGACATAAAATGACGGTGCTTTTTCGGTATGGAACGGACATAAGGCACGATAATATTTCCCGGCTTTTTTCAAGGGCAGATAACTGCCAATCAATTCGACGATATCGGTCTCGTTTCTTATCCGGTCAATGATTTCTTTTTTAATCATTTTTTTTAACTACGAATGGGTCGAATGAAAACGAATGATTCGGTCTAATCATTTTAATTTCACGATGGTTACACCGTCGCCGCCTTCGTACGGCTCACCTAATTTTATCGTTTCTACTCTTGGGTCGCGACCGAGCTTTTGCCAAACCATCTGCTTTAATACTGCCTTGCCTTTACCATGAAGTATCGTAAGGGTCTTAATCCCAGCCAACCGGGCATCGTCGAGGAATCGGTCCACTGCTTCATTTGCTTCTTCTCTGGTCAAACCAAGCAGGGCTAATTTTGGATTAAATTCCAAAGGAATATAATCGATTGATTTTACCGGTCCGGTATTGGTAACTTTCTCTAAGTCGCCGGGATGTAATTTCATTTTGATGCTGCCAAAAGCGACCGTAACGGTTTGCTTGTTGTCTTCATCAACCACTACCCCTTGTTTGTGAAAAGTTTTAGAAAACACCGAGTCACCAGGTTCGAAAATCGGAACAGTTGCAGCGGGTTTTTTTGGCTCTTCAACCAGTTCTTGCATTCGATTCGCAATGTATCTTTTAGCCTGGACAATCGTTGACTTTTCCGCATTCTTCTCTTTGATTTGCCGGACCAAATTCTCAATCTCCTTACGAGTAGTTTTTAAGATATTTACCAGCTCACGGCGAAATTTCTTTTTCTCATCGTCCTGGAACGATTTGAACTGATTAACCTTGGTTTCGTATTCGCTCATTAACTTTTCCAATTCATTCTTGTTCTGGGTTAAGGTTCGATTTAAGGTCTCGGTTTTTTCTAATTCGACACCCAGATTCTTAATTTTCTCGCTCAGGTCAAGCCAATCCTTACCTAAATAATCTTTTGCCCGATTAATCAGAGTTTCGGGTAGACCTAATTCTTGAGAAATCTCTAAAGCCGAAGATTCACCAGGAATTCCTATAATCAGACGGTAGGTCGGTTTACCGCGAAATTCCATTGCAGCATTTGCCATACCATTGGTATCATGAACAAATAGTTTTAATTGACCATAATGGCTGGTGGCAAGGGTAGCGATATCCCGGTCACGTAATAATTCAAGGATTGCAATCGCCAAAGCCGAACCTTCTTCCGGAGCGGTTGAGGAGCCAATTTCATCAAGAAGCACGAGACTATTCGAATTGGCATTTTGCAAGATTTGTTTCACTCTTAAGAGGTGAGCGGAAAAGGAAGATAAATCAGTTTCCAATGACTGCTCATCACCGATATCGGCAAAGATATTTTGGTAGATGGGCATTGCAACATATTGACCGGGCAGATACATCCCTGAACCGAGCATAAGGCTAAAAAGACCCACCGTCTTTAAAACTACGGTCTTGCCGCCAGCATTCGGTCCAGAAATTAATATGACCTTTGTGTTGTCCGGAAAGGAAAAATTTAAAGGGACCACGTCGGTTTTCTTAATTGACAATAGGGGGTGTCGTCCATTAACAATCTGGATTTGCCCATTAGCGGTAAGTTGAGGCTTGGTGCAATTAAATTTTGAAGCGAAATGTTTCTTAGCAACCAGCAGGTCTAAATGTTCGATGGTGTTTAATGAATCGAGGATGTCATAACGATTTTTGGCAACCAGTTCAGTCAGCCTACCGAGAATTCTTTTGACTTCTTCGGTCTCGTCACTCTTAAGTTGTGCCAATTCATTTTGGTCTTCAACCAGTTCCAAAGGTTCAATAAAAAGGGTCTTACCAGTAGCCGAATAATCGTGGAGGATTCCAGGTATTTTGCCTTTGGCTTCTAATTTCAAAGGCAGGACATAACGTTCACCCTTTATGGTCAAACCATGGTCTTGAAAGATGTCGATATGAGCCGAGGCAATTTTCTCTAATCGATTCACAATTTCATTGCGTCGTCGGCGTAACTCAAGGCGAATTTTTTGCAGCGCTGGACTGGCATCGTCATTGACCGCACCGGATTGGTCAATCGCTTTACTAATCGCTTGCTCGATGGGTTCAAAAGTATTAAGATTGCGCGCGCTGCGATAGGTTAATGGTATTCGCTCTTTTCGCTGGTTGATAAAATCCTTGGTCTTACGCATCCCTTCCAGACAAGCCTGGATTTGGTTCAACATTGAAGGACTTAATAGGGATTGTCCTTGACCAGTTTGACCAATGGTTGGACCGATATCAATGACCGAGCTTAAAGGTGGCTCTTCACCTAAATTGCTTAATTCCTCGATGCAATTAAGTTCAGATTCAATCCAATCCTTATCAGCCCTGGGCAGAATTTCTAAAGCAGCCTGCCGACCCAAATCAGTTTGAGTAAGATTAGCCAAGGCTTCACGCACCTTTGGAAAATCGAGAGTGCTTAAGGTATGTTCATCCATGGTCAAAATCTTCTAACTCATTTTGCTTAGGATAACCATAAATAGTTTTCCTGGTTCTTCACTACTAACTTAACAACCTTTTCCGATAGTATCTACGATTGTATCCTTAATACTCTTCTTCTTGTGAACGGCGGTAAGCTCTTCTTCTTGCTTCAGCCGCTTTACGTTTTCGTTTCTGACTTGGTTTTTCAAAGTGTTCGCGGCGTTTCACTTCTCTTAGGATTCCGGCTCTTTCACAAGCGCGACGAAACCGGCGGATAAAGCTTTCGTAAGGTTCGCCGTTTTTAACGGTTATACCGGACATTAATTATTTTGCACCTCCTCTCCAATTTTCCCCAAACCCCAATCACCCCGTAGTGCTCGTTTACATTCGCACCTGCTATGCAGAGGGGAAAAATTTTCCCCTTCACGAAGTTTGCGGAGCTGATTAGATTTGTCATAATTTATATCTTCCTGGGCGGTGGTATTGGCTCGCTTTGATTTTTTGCCAGCTCTTTCAGTAATTCACGTTCTCGGGAGGAGAGTTTTTCTGGCACGTGCACCGTGATTTTTACCAATTCGTCACCCCGTCCACCATCCAGATGTTTTATTCCAGCACCCCTGATTCGGATTGTTGAATTTGGCTGTATGCCAGGGGCAATCTTTATCGTCTTTTTGCTATTTAAAGTCGGAACCTCAATCTCACCACCCAGAGCAGCGGTGGCTATTGAGACTGGAACTTCGACTATGATGTCATCGTTTTGACGAGTGAAAAGTGAATGCTCTTTCTCTTCAATCTCAATAATCACATCGCCTCTGCCACCAGGTCCATAATGACCTTCGCCATGTAAAGGCAGATAGTTGCCGGTTTGAACACCGGCTGGGATTCGCACTTTAATCGTTCGCTGGATGCGCACCCTGCCTTCGCCTTTACAATTGGCACAGGTATCTTTCACTACTTCGCCCTGTCCGCCACAATTGGGACAGGTCGAGACCTGAACAAACTGACCGAAGATGCTTCTTGATACTCGACGTGATTCGCCGCGTCCTTTGCAAGCCGGGCAGGTTTGAATTCCTTTGCCGCCTTCGCCTTGACATTCGGCGCATTTCTCAAATCTTGAGATACTAATCTCTTTGGTAATTCCTTCGGCAATCTCTTCTAAGCTCATGCGAAAGCGAACATGAATGTCTCGACCGCGTACTGCTCTTCTGACTTGAGTTCCTCTTCCGCCACCGAATAAAAGGTCGAAGATACTGCTACTTTCCGAATCACCGAAGCCACGGAAGAAATCACTAAAAATATCGCGTAAATCTTCGGCATGAGTAAAATCGCGGCGGAAATCGAATCCACCCGGACCAAACCTTGTTGAAACACCTTCATGACCATACTGGTCATAAAGCTGACGCTTATTTTTATCTAAAAGGACCTCATAAGCTTCCGAGAGCTCTTTGAATTTTTCTTCGGCTTCTTTTCGATTATCCGGATTCATATCCGGATGATACTGCTTAGCCAGTCGCCGGTACGCCTGTTTTATCTGGTCTTCATTCGCATTCCTGGAAATACCTAAAACTTCATAGTAGTCGCGCCTAGTCGTTGCCATTAAACAACGAATTCCACGAATGATAACGAATTATCCGAATTCGATCCATTCGCTGTAATTTGATTTATTCGCATTTATTTCTTTGGTTCTTCATCATAAACCTGATAATCGGCATCAACTTTTTTGCCTGCTTCGGCTTCGGTTGGTTTTTCGGTTCCTTTGCCTGCCGCTCCAGCCGCTGCTTCGGCTTCACTCGGTTTTTGGGTTTTTTTATACATCTCTTCAGCTAATTTATATGATGCCTTTTGGACTGCTTCCATTTCTCGTTCAATCGCCGCTTTGTCTTCAGTCCGCATCACATCTTTCAATTTGGCTACCGCATCCTGAATATTCTTACGGTCAGTTTCGGAAACCTTGTCCCCGAATTCTTTCAGGTTCTTTTCGGTGTGATAGATTAAAGAATCGGCTCGGTTACGTGCATCAATCACTTCGCGCTTCTTACGGTCATCCGAGGCATGGGTTTCTGCATCCTTGACCGCTCGGTCAACATCTTCTTTGTTTAATCCAGAAGAAGCGGTAATTCGGATACTCTGTTCTTTATTGGTTGCTTTGTCCTTTGCCGTAACATGGAGGATACCGTCCGCATCAATATCAAAGGTCACATCGATTTGCGGCATGCCTCTTGGTGCCGCTGGTATACCTAAAAGCTCAAATTTACCTAAAGTCCGGTTATCAATCGCCATTTCTCGCTCGCCCTGTAAGACATGAACCGTTACCGCAGTCTGGTTATCTTCGGCGGTGGTAAAGGTTTGACTCTTACGAGTCGGTATCGTTGTATTTCGTTCGATAATTCGGGTCAATACTCCACCCAAAGTTTCGATACCCAAAGATAGTGGTGTCACATCTAAAAGAACAACATCTTTGACTTCACCGGCTAAAACTGCTCCTTGAATTGCGGCACCGACTGCCACTACTTCATCCGGGTTAATACCTTTGTGGGCTTCCTTGCCAAAGAATTCTCGAACCAGTTGCTGAATCTTGGGCATTCTGGTTTGACCACCAACTAAAATCACTTCATCAATATCTTTTGGTGTCATCTTGGCGTCTTCTAAGGCTTGTTTAACCGGGTCTAATGAAGATTTAATCAAATCCTCAACCAGAGATTCGAGTTTTGCCCTGGTCAGTTTAAGTTCTAAATGGAGCGGACCTTTCTTCTCATCGGATGTGATAAAGGGTAAACTGATATTTGTTTCAAATACGGTTGACAATTCACATTTTGCCTTTTCGGCTGCTTCGCGAATCCGCTGCATTGCGGTACGGTCTTTGGATAAGTCGATACCATTAGTTTTCTTGAATTCATCCATTATCCATTCCATCACTCTGATATCGATATCATCACCACCCAGATGGGTATTACCATTGGTCGAGCGGACTTCGAATACTCCTTCACCAATTTCAAGGATTGAAATATCAAAGGTTCCACCGCCAAAATCATAAACCGCAATTTTTTCGGCTTTTTTCTTATCCAGTCCATAAGCTAAAGAAGAAGCGGTCGGTTCGTTAATAATTCTTAAAACCTCTAAACCGGCAATCTTACCTGCATCTTTGGTCGCCTGTCTTTGTGAATCATTGAAATATGCCGGGACCGTGATGACCGCTTTAGTCACGGCTTCACCCAGATAAGCCTCAGCCGATTTTTTAAGATAAGCTAATATCATGGCGGAAAGCTCAGGTGGTGAATATTCTTTGCCTTCAATCCTGACCCAGGCATCACCATTGGATGCTTCAACTACCTTAAACGGCATCCTTTTAGTCTCTTGACCTACTTCAGTGTATCTCCTGCCCATGAACCGTTTTATCGAATAGACCGTGGTCTCTGGATTAATTATTGCCTGACGACGGGCAAGAGTGCCGACTAAACGTTCCTTACCAAATGCTACAACCGAAGGTGTGATTCGACCACCTTCAGTGTTAGGAATGACCACAGGTTGACCTCGTTCCATTACTGCGACACAAGAAAAAGTTGTGCCTAAATCAATGCCAATCACTTTTGCCATAAATTCCTCCAATCATTAATTATCATATACATATAATTAGACTTAGCAAAAGGGCTGGGCGATTTAGATTTTTTTAAGAAAATTAGGGGGTCACGCTCCCTTAGTTCACTCTCCTTCTGGATTTTCTTGCTGGTCGATTTGACCAGTTTCAGGTTTGGGTTTTGTAACAATTACCAGAGCTGGTCTTAAAATTTTACCTTTTAGGGTATAACCTTTACCAGTCTGTTCGAAAACGAGGTTTGGTGGTTTCTCGTTCGTTTCGATAAAACTTATTGCCTCACATTTTCTCGGGTCAAATTCTTCACCTAAACAGGAATATTCTTGAAAACCATATTTTGCCAGAATCTCTTTTATCTGATTATATATAATCTTTACTCCCTTTAACCAATTCGGATTTAACTGATTACTGTTATTGTCTGATTCGCCCAAGGCGGGCTGTGATTCATTGCTGTTATTTTTCTCCTTAGTGGTAATCAATTCCCCGGATTCGACATGGGATAAAGCCCGGTCAAAATTTTCTAAAACCGGCACTAAATCCAATAACAGACTCGCCTGAGCATATTCTTTAAATTCTTCGTTTTCTTTTTGGACACGCTTACGATAATTGTCAAATTCGGCTACCGCACGTAAGTAATTGTCATAATTGGCTTTAGCCTCCTGTTTCGTCTTTTCCAGTTCTTCTCTTAATTTGGTTACCGGACCTTTTTTATGTTCAGCTTCTTTTGGTTGCATGGCTTTGTCAAATAACGATGCAGTAGTGACTTCCTGGTTGCAAAAGTCGGGGCACAGCTCCCTTTCGTCGCTGGACTCTTCGAGTAACAGACATTAAAATATATTATAGGTTGAAATTAAACTTCGTCAAGGGTAAGGAAGCGTAAACCACAGAGGAAATAGAGAAAAATTTTAACCACAGATTTACACAGATTAACACAGATAAAAGAATACTCCCCTCTCTTGAAGAAGAGATTAGGTAAGGCTGAAATGTCGTTTTTAATCCTTGCGAATACTTCTTGACAAGGTCAAAATTTAAAGCATATTACTCGTATGTTTTTGGCTTGGTTAGATGTTATATTTTATTTGTTACCGATTGTAAAAATTTCTGTTTTCGGGGTCACTAATGTTTCCCCAAAATAAAAAATTTACCGGCTTCAAGGTTGTTCCGAAAGACAAACCGAGGGAGGATAAAATGAAAAAATTTAAGCTTGTTCATCTCGCTTCCCTCAATGGACCCTTCGCATTTCCAAGTAAAACGAGGAATCTCATTTTTCTTGCCACTTTACACTTGGCACTTTGCACTATTGTTTCTGCCCAATGGCTGGAAACGACAATCCCAGTTGGAAGTAATCCATATGCTCTTTGCTGGAATTCTACGAATAACAAGGTCTACTGTGCTAATTGGAATAGTGCCAATGTGACCATTATTGATGGTGCAACAAACTCAGTCATAACTACAGTTCCAGTCAGAATTGGTCCTCGTGTTCTTTGCTGGAATTCTGCCAGCAACAAGGTTTATTGTGCTAATGCCTGGTGTGACTCTGTGTCCATTATTGACGGTGTAACAAATTCAGTAATAATTACACTTCCGGTCGGAACTTATCCTTGTGCTCTTTGTTGGAATTCAAATAACAACAAGGTCTATTGTGCTAATTATAATAGTAACAATGTGACCATTATTGACGGTGCAACCGACTCAATTATAACCACGGTCACAACCGGAAGTTGGCCTAATGCTCTTTGCTGGAATTCAACGAATAACAAGGTCTACTGCGCTAATGGAGCTAACGATAATGTAACGGTGATTGATGGGACAAATAACTCAGTCATCACCACCATCCCGGTCGGAGCCTTTCCTCGTGCTTTTTGTTGGAATTCAATTCAGAACCGGGTTTATGTCGCAAATTATTGGAGTTCCAGTATCTCGGTGATTCGGGATGTGACAGGAATCGAGGAAGAGTGCCAGACGCTTGACGCTTTAAGCTCGACACCGGAAATTTATCCGAATCCGGCGAAATCATTTCTCGCTATTCGTTTACCGCAGACCGCTGACCGCCAGATGATAAAAATCTTCGATGTTTCGGGAAAGTTAGTAAAAGTAGAAGAGAAAATCACAAGCGCACAAAGTCAAAAGCAAGAAATAAGAATTTCATTGAAAGGAATTAGTCCCGGAATCTATTTCTTGAGACTGGGCAAGGACACCCAAAAGTTCCTCGTCATTAAATAGAGGTCAACTCCATAACCTACCCCCGAAAAGATAGTGTCTTGTGGATAGTGGTCAGTCGCTAGTGAAGCAAAATAAAAGAGATGACCCCGTATTAATGAGTCAGCCTAGGAGTGGACTCCCCAGGTTGCTTAGGGGTCTACCCCCGTGTCTGCTCCCGAGTCTGCCTCCCAGTCTATCCCGGAGTCTACTTCCCAGTCTGTCTCCGAGTCTGCCCCTGAGTCTGCCCCTGAGTTTGTCTCCGAGCCTGCTTCAGAGTCGGCTCCTGAGTCTGCTTCCGAGTCTACCTCTGAGGTTACCTACGGGGTCACCCCCTGGACGGTACCCCCTCCTTTTGACGAAAATACGATAAGCGATTGATGAAGGACGAGTTGGAAGAAATTTTCGGTCGATTTGGACATTAGTTATAAGTAATGTTTTTAGATGATGGGGATGTTTTTTTCTGTGTTTATCTGTGTTAATCTGTGAAATCTTGTGGTTACTTAGAATCTCATAAGATTTTTCTCGTAATCAGAAACAATATATTTCTTGCCCCTCTGGATTACCTTGTGACCTTCTTTTTCTAATAATTTCTTTTGTGTTTCGACTCCACCCGGATATTTATGGTTTAT
>JAOUPE010000169.1 GCA_029880025.1 Caldifarciminota bacterium | reverse complement strand
ATAGACCCGTTCTTTGCCGTCATTCCTGCCATCACCGACACAAACGCAATATGGTCTTTGCCCGCCCGGCGTATCACCAACTCGAACCGCCTGCCACTCGGCTAGAGCAACAATACAAAAACCAAGAATAAATAAAATTAATACAGACTTTAAATTGAAATTCATCAATCCTCCTTTTTGTGGTTATTTATTTCTGAGTTTAGAATTAAATCAAGCTTTTTGAAGTCTGGTACAAAATTGAGGTTGTCCTTATATGACATTTAATCATGTGGATATTAATCCAATAATTCTTGATTGTCAAGGTAATAAATAATTTTGTGCCGGGATCAGGAGAAGTAGGGGGGTTATATAGGTGGGTTGTGAAGGAGGGATACCTGCTCCCGGCACATCTAATTTAAATCTATTCACATTTTTTAAAGAACGATAAAGTTTATTTACTGCTTCGGGCTGAAATTTATTTTGCCCTCTTTCATCGAGATGTCAATCTTTTCTGGTTTTGTTTCCAGGAGGAATTTAGCTAACTGATTCTCAATTTCACGTTGAATGAATCTTTTTAATGGTCTTGCGCCAAAATCTGGGTCAAATCCTTGTTTCGCTATTAAATCCTTCACCGCACCGTTTATTTTCATTTCAATCCCTTGTTCTTCTAACTTGATTTTAAGCTTTTGCAACTCTTTGTCAACAATTTGTTTAACTTCATCCATACCCAATGGATTGAAAACGACAATTTCGTCGATTCGATTGATAAACTCGGGTCGGAACTTCCTTCTTAACGTATCAATCAATTTCATCTTATCAAATCGACCTTGCTTTATCATTTCGGTACCCAGGTTAGAAGTCATAATCACAATCGTATTCTTAAAATCGACTGTCCTTCCTTGTCCATCGGTAAGCCGTCCGTCATCGAGAATCTGCAGAAGAATATTAAAAACATCGTTGTGGGCTTTTTCAATCTCATCTAAAAGTATTACCCGATACGGTCTTCTCCGAATTGCTTCGGTCAATTGTCCGCCTTCTTCGTAACCAACATAGCCGGGTGGCGCACCAATCAGCCTGGATACGGTATGTTTTTCCATATATTCGGACATATCGATTCGCACCAAAGCATCTTCACTATCGAACAAGAATTCAGCCAGGGTCTTTGCCAGTTCGGTCTTACCGACCCCGGTTGGACCTAAAAAGACGAAGCTTCCAATCGGTCGTTTTGGGTCAGATAATCCGGCTCTTGACCGTCGAATCGCATCGGCTACCATTTTAACGGCTTCGTTCTGGTCAACTATCCTTTGATGCAAATGGTCTTCCAGATGCTTTAACTTCTGTTTTTCTGATTCCATTAGATTCTCAACCGGAATTCCGGTCCACTTGCTTACCACTTCGGCAATATCTTCTTCGGTTACTTGTTCTCTTAAAAGCTGACCGCTCTTTTTCAGTTCTTGTTCTTGGGTTTGGAGTTCTTGCTTCAATTGTAAAAGTGTTCCGTATTTCAACTCGGCGGCACGATTTAAATCATACGACCGTTCGGCTTTTTCGATTTCAAGATTGGTCTGCTCGATTCTCTCCTTTATCTTCTTTGTCTGCTCAAGCAATTTTTTTTCAACCTGCCATTGAGCATTAAGCCGACTCTGTTCTTCTTTAGCATCGGCAATCTCTTTTTCGATTTCCGCCCGTCTCGCCTTGGATGGGGTGTCCTCTTCTTTCTTCAAGGAAAGTCTTTCCATCTCGAGCTGCATAATATTGCGGTCGAGCATATCGAGTTCGGTCGGTTTGGAAGTAATCTCCATTTTTAATTTGGCGGCTGCTTCGTCGACTAAATCAATTGCCTTATCGGGTAAAAACCGTTCACTGATATATCGGTTTGACATAACCGCTGCGGCAACTAAAGCCGAATCAGAAATCCGGACACCATGATGCAGTTCGTAGCGTTCTTTCAGACCGCGTAAAATAGAAATAGTATCTTCAACTGTAGGTTGGTCCACATAAACCGGTTGGAATCGCCGCTCCAGTGCGGCATCCTTTTCAATATCTTTGCGGTATTCATTCAAAGTCGTGGCTCCAATGCACCGTAATTCGCCTCGTGCCAGTAGCGGTTTTAATAGATTGCCGGCATCGATGGCACCCTCGGCAGCACCAGCCCCGACTACCAGATGAAGCTCATCGATAAAAAGCACAATTTGACCTTCCGAGTCGGTTACTTCTTTTAATACGGCTTTTAACCGATTCTCAAATTCCCCCCGATATTTGGCACCAGCAATCAGAGCACCCATATCCAAGGCTATGATTTTACGATTCTTTAAACTTTCAGGTACATCGCCCCGAATAATCCTTTGACTCAATCCTTCGACAATTGCCGTCTTACCAACTCCTGCTTCACCAATCAGTACTGGGTTATTTTTGGTTCGGCGCGATAAAACCTGAATCACCCGTCGAATTTCATCGTCACGTCCAATCACCGGGTCAAGTTTGCCAGTTTTTGCCAGCTCAGTGAGGTCTCGACCAAACCGTTCCAGCGCCTGGTAGGTCGCTTCTGCCTCCCGAGAATCGATTCGCTGAGTTCCTCGAATCTTTTGCATCGCCTGGTATATCTTTTCCCGGCTTAAACCAAATCGACCTAAAATATTTTTGATTGATTCGTCTTCACTCAAAGCTAAAAATATATGCTCGGTTCCAACATATTTATCTTTTAACCGATTCGCTTCTTTTTGGGCTTGGTCGAATAATTTTTGGGTTTTTGGCGCCAAATAGATTTGCCCCTCGGTTTCAGTATAGACCTGAGGAAGGTCTTTTAGTACTGGCTCAACCGCTTCTTGCACATCATCTGGATTAATCTCGAGTTTGCGTAAAATCTGAGGCACCACACCGTCTTCCTGAACTAAGAGAGCATAAAGGATATGTTCGGGTCGTAGTTCTTGATGTCTGAAACGTCTCAGGCTTTCTTGTGCCAGGGCGATTGCTTCTTGTCCTTTTTCGGTGAATCGGTTAAAAAGCATTTCCACTCCGCTCCATAATATTTTTGACGCAAAAAATCCTTCCCGGGTTCATAAAATATTAGTTGCTCGATATTTAATGTATATTGACATAAACCCTTATTCGATTATCATAGATTGGAAAGGAGTTAAATATGTGGTGGATTGCAATCATCGTCATCATAGTTCTTTTCGTAATTTTAACTTATAACTCATTAGTGACCAAGCGTAACCAGGTTAAGAACGGTTGGTATCAGATTGATGTTCAATTAAAGCGGCGTTATGATTTGATTCCAAATCTGGTTGAGACGGTAAAAGGGTATGCTGCCCACGAAAAAGAGATTTTTGAAAAGGTGGCAGAGGCTCGGTCGGCTGCACTTGGCGCCAAAAGCGTGTCCGATGCAGCCAAAGCCAATAATCAACTGACCGAGACCCTAAAGACCTTATTTGCCGTGGCGGAAGCCTATCCTGAGCTTAAAGCAAATGAAAACTTCTTACGTTTACAAGAAGAGCTCGCGGCAACCGAAAACAAGATTGCTTTTGCCCGACAATTCTATAATGATGTGACTATGGTATATAACATTGCGATTCAGCGATTTCCCAGTAACATAATCGCAGGAATTTTTGGTTTCAAAGCCGAAGACTTTTATCAAATTCCGGAAACCGAAAAGGAGCCGGTAAAGGTCAGTTTCTAATATCGATTCATAGCCATGCGTGAGACACTCTATAGCCTGATTGGTAAGAATAAACTTCGGACCGTACTTTTTATTATCGGATTTAGCATAATCTTAGGGCTGGTTGGTTATGCTGCGGTCAATATTTTCCATTGGGGAACGCCGGGTTATATTTTATTCGGGCTGATTATCGTTTTCTACAATTTAATCCTTTATTACACTTCGGATAAAGTAGCATTGGCAATCAGCGGTGCCAAATCGGCTGACCCCGAGACTTATTATCAATTACATAATGTGGTCGAAGAACTCTCAATCGCATCCGGTCTGCCCAAGCCTAAGGTTTATGTTATTAACGACCCTTCGCCCAATGCTTTTGCTACCGGGAGGAATCCAAAGAACGCTTCGGTTGCCGTAACTTCTGGTCTCTTAGAGATGATGAATCGAGAAGAACTACAGGGTGTGATTGCTCATGAACTATCCCATATCAAAAATTACGATATTTTATTGATGACGATTGTTGCAATCATCGGCGGACTTATAATCCTTTTCCGTGACATATTTTTACGTTCAATGTTTTTCATGCCGCGTCGCCGTCAGAGTCGAAGAAGGGGTGGCGGTATAGAAGGCATATTAATTCTGGCTGGCATCGCATTAGCGATTATTGCACCAATTTTAGTTGTTCTGATTCGAGCCGCCATCTCAAGAGAAAGGGAATACCTTGCCGATGCTTCTGGTGCATATATCACACGCTATCCTGGCGGTCTTGCCGATGCCTTAGAAAAGATCGGCGGCTTCAGCGGCAAATTACGCACCGCATCCGATGCCACGGCTCATCTTTTCATTGCCAACCCTTTTGGTAAAGAGC
>JAOUPE010000168.1 GCA_029880025.1 Caldifarciminota bacterium | reverse complement strand
CCGAAAAAGATTTGGTTTCGGCATTACGGGCAGAAATCGAAAAGGTGCACAAGTTGAAATGAAAACCTTTAAATTTTTATTGGCAATTCTTAATTTTTCTTTTGCCTGCACAATCGGTGCTTTTTCAGCTCAAGCCACCCAAAGTCATAGACCCCTGCTCTGGAAGAATCGGGATATTCCAAATCCAGACCAGGCGGTTTATTTCTTTACCGACGGTATCTATCGTTACTTAGGTTTGGTTTATGCCGATGATAGCAATCGGGTATGGGCTGGAATTAACGAAAAAGGTTTTGCCATTATGAATTCAACTTCGGGTAATATTGGTTCGGGCGCAGGCAGTGGTCCGGATGATGGTGAAGTCATGAAGTATGCTTTAAAGAACTGCGCCACAATCGAGGAATTTCAGTATTTTTTAGACTCGACTAACCTGACCGGGCGTAAGACCCCATCCAATTTCGGGGTAATGGATTCTACCGGTGAAGCAGCGATATTTGAAACCGGCGGCTATAAGTATGTTCGATGCGATGCAGCAAATGAATCCTTAGGATTCCTGATTCGGGCAAATTTCTCGTTGAGCGGTGATTCGAGTCGAATGACCGGATACGAACGTTATGTTCGAGGAACTCAGCTGGCAACGGCTGGCTATCAGAACGGTATTTTAGATGCCCAGTATATCTTCGAAAAAATCGTTCGTGATTTAGGTGGTCCAGAATTCGACCCATATCCCTTACCATATTATGACACGGTTGGTTCTTTTCCGTTCGGCTTTTTACCGACCACTGCGACGATAAATCGGCGCACCACCCGTGCCAGTGTTGTAATAGTTGGTTCAAGCTTGAAGGTGCTTGAAGCATATCCCGGCACTGCCTCAGGTCGAATCGACCCTTGGTCGAGTCGAAAGACCCGACCCTTGGCGGGCAGACCCGACTCGGGCAGTTGGATGTGGACGATACTGGGTGAGCCTTGTGTTGGGATTGCGGTCCCGGTATTCTTTTCTGCCCAAGCAGTGCCTGAGCCGATTAGTGGTCCTGGTTTACCCAAAATCTGTGCTGCGGCAAAATCCTTAAAAGAATACGTTTATTGCGATTTAGGCAATGGGGTCAATACTTTTCTTTTGGCTATGGTTTACCAAAAGTTCGTTCCGCTCGAAGCAGAAATCTTTAATCAAACTCAGGAACAGATTAATTATTGGAATAATAATCCGCCAACCCCAGCCCAAATCTTTGAATTCGAGGAAAATTTAGCCAATCGTGTGGTTCAAGCCTATGAACAATTTAAACGGGATAAAGAGGAATCTTATCCAATCGATTTGCCCGGTATCATCGTTTCACCCAACCCGGCGTTCAATTCGATAAGATTAATTATCAATCAAGAATTTAAGGAAACGCCGGTAAGAATCTATGATATTACCGGCAAGGAGGTTGAAGAAGTTACAATAACCCCAGGTTTAAAAATATTGTCCTGGGCACCAAGAAACCTTAACACCGGCATTTACTTTTTAATTGCCGAGTCCAAACCTTCAATCAAAGTAAAATTCCAGTTCATTCGAAGTTGAAAGTTAATTAAAAGATTAAACACTGAGGAGCACTGACCCAGCACTTATTTACACATGGCTAAGGTTTTAAGTATGAAAGATTTAGTGGAGATATAATATTCATATCAATAAGTGCTGGGTCGTGTTCTTGGTCTCGCCTTTATCAAATCCCTTTTCGTGTCCTTCGCGTGTTTTCGTGATTTTCCGAGTAGAAAGTATCAATTAAAATTCATACTCCTGCCCTGATTTTTAATTAAGCAAAAAACATCAATCTGGTAACTATTTATAAAATAATGAATTATTCATTAAAATCAGCATGAATTTACTTGACAAAAATTAAAACATTCATATAATTGCTTGCTTTATATAGGAGACTAAGTTGTGATTAACTTTTGGTCTTGGATAATGAAGTTACAGGAATTCTTACGTGGATTTTATTATTATATAAACAGAGGATTTGGGCAACTGTCGCCGGCGCTTCATAGAAAGAAATCCGGGAAGTGGCTTTCTATCTCCTCTTTGTTAGATTGAGACAGGAGTAACCGATGAATCGTCTATCATGGTCATTGCTTTTTGAGACATTATTTTTAATTTCATCAATAGTTGCCCAAGAGACGTATAATTTAGAGATTATTTGGCAGAAGACAGGTGATACCACTTTCCTTAGTTATGGATTACTACCAACTACATCTGGTGATGTGAATGGAGATGGTTATTATGATATATTGTATTATGGTAATGAACGGTCTTGGGCAGGAAGAGCATATCTTTTCTATGGCGGTAACAATATAGATACAATTCCAGATGCGGTATTTTCCAATTCAAATGGTTATGATGCAATCTGTATGGGCAATTTTAATGGTGATAGATTTGATGATGTTGCGATCGGTAATATATTAGATTTTAATGGATATGGCGGGATAAGTATTTATCTCGGCAGCAATCCAGTAGATACAATTCTCGATTACAAATTTAGAGGACCTCATGTAGGTTCAAATTTTGGTTGTGCGGTTGCTTCAGGTGATGTCAATGGAGATAGTTTTGGCGATTTAATTGTCGGGGCTTATGGTGCAGCACCAAGACCCGGCGGCTACTTGATGGGACAGGTTTATATCTATTTTGGCGGTCCTAATTTTGATACGATTCCTGATGTGATTTTGAATGGGGGACACGAGAATGACCAGGAAGAGTTTGGTTATTCCGTATCAGGTGCTGGCGATGTGAATAATGACCGGTTTGATGATATTATAATAGGTGCAACAACTTTCGGTTCAAGAATTGAAGGAAGGATATACATCTATTTTGGGGGCAATCCAATGGATACAATTTATGATGTTGCAATGATTGGAGAAGGTCCTAATCAATCCCTTGGATGGTATGGAGTAGATTTCCTTAAGAATGATTATACTTATGATCATGCTATAACTGGATGTTGTTTTTGGCCTAACGGCTTCCCAAGCGTCAGTCCTGGTAAGGTTTATGTTCTTTTCGGTGGCAATCCGATGGATAGTATTCCTGATGTCTGGATGATTGGTAGAACTAACACATCGGGGTTAGGGGATTGGACTGCCTCTGCTGGTGATTTAAATATGAGCAATAGTGAAGAAATTGTCTCCGGTGCTCCTATTGAATATAACGATAAAGGCTCGGCATATCTCTGGCTTGGTGGGGCTTCTTTAGACACAACTCCTGATGCCTGGCTTAGAGGTGTAGTAGGCGGTGACGGTATCGGTTGGATGGTTGCATCGGCTGGTGATGTTAACGGTGATGGTAGAGATGAAATTATGGTCTCTAATTATGCCGGAAGAATTCCAAGAGTCTGGGTTTGTAAGTATACAGGTTCTGGAATTGAAGAAGACCGCTTACCGAAAACTGCCTTCCGCATACCAATGGAAATCAGACCAAATCCGGCGAGGTCCGTGGTTCGGGTCCGTTGTCCGTGGTTCGTAAAGGAAATAAGAATTTATGATATTGCAGGCAAATTAGTAAAGACGCTTAGTGCTGAGCAGAAAATGGTTAAATCAGAAAATTATGAAATGAAATGGGAATTAAGAGATAATAATCATAAGAAAGTAGCAACAGGTGTTTATTTTGTCGAAGTATCTGCTGAGCAAGAAGAAAAGAAAATGAAAGAAATCAGGAAAATAACAGTGTTAAAATGAGTTTAAGGGATTTTGGAGCCGGAATTGAGCAAAACGTTCATTTCCGGATTATACATCAATCGTCAGAGGTTTACCCTGTTAGAAATCTTTGGAGTAGGGACTTCAGTTCCGCAGTTCACGAGAGTTTTAAAGACCCTACCCCAAGCAGAAGTATTGCTGTTTTGGTAATTTCTAACAGGGCTAATCGGTCTTATGTCCTTACGGAACCAAAGGCAAAAGGCTACGCCTCTGAGTGTAATGAGTTAATTTGGTTCCAAAAGGGTTCAGTCTTTATGGGACTTGAACTGAATTCTTCAAAAGTTAAGCAAAAGTCCCAAGAATAAAAGGAGGCTAAAATGCTGAGAAAGCTTTTAGCAATAGTTGCCCTTATGATTTGGGCAATATCGGTTCTTCAAGGCGAGGAAATTTGGATAGAACAGGTAGGCGAGGTGACTACGAATAATACAAATACCGTGCCCCAATATCCAACACCACTTACTTGGAAGGACTTTTACGAGATACGACCACCACGAGCTGGTGACCCAAACCTAAATGCGATTACTAAGGAACCGTTGTCTAATTCCTATATTCACTTTGCGGTCGGTGACAGGGGGAAGGTTTTCAAAATTGATGGCTTTGGTGGATATGTGGCAGACAGTATGGTTTTGCTTGGGGGCGCATACAATTTTACGGGTGTTTCATTTGCGCCAAATACTTATACGGGTTGGATTGTAGGCTATAATCGTGATAATTGGCAAGGTTTGATTTTGAAAACGGTGGATACAGGACGAACTTGGATTCCTCAGTCTTATCCACAATTTCCCGGTA
>JAOUPE010000167.1 GCA_029880025.1 Caldifarciminota bacterium | reverse complement strand
CAGGGGGTTCACAAGGGGGTTGACCGGGGGGCAGACTCGGATACAGACAGGGAGACAGACACATATCAACATCTTAAAATCAAAAGCTATGTTTTAATGGCTAAAATTTTCGGTCAAGCACGCATTTTTTTATTTTTTCCAGTATCGTTTTATCTAAGGACTTCCCAGTCCCGACCTAAAAGAATCGAGGCAAGGATGCCTCTCCGACATTTTTCTCTTTTATTTCAGTCTCTCTTCGGTTAATTTCTTCTCTCTGATATCTCTGGTATCTCTGCGGTTAAATTCCTTTGTCTTCTTTGTTCTCTGTGGTTAATTTCTTCTCTCTGCTATCTCTGCGGTTAAAAGAATCGAGTTCAGTTGGATTTTTCAGCCCGGCACCTTGCGTCTCTCTTTTCATTCTTCACTAGCCACTATACACTATCCCCTAGTCACTGACTTTTAATGCACTATCCATTTGACCCTGCGTTTTCGGGAAGGCTTAGGGAGCAATCTACTGAGTCGCCCTCGAGTTGTCAATGAGGGTACTATTAATGTTTTAAGATTACAGGAGATTTCTCAACACGTAATCTAAAAAATACAATTACATTTTATGCTCTTATAGTCCATGCCTAATTTCTGCCACATTGCTTTTGTTTCTTTACAAAGAGCTATCTTATCATAGCGATATTTTTTCTTCAAATAAGTGATAATACTTAAATACATCTTTAAGCGTATTGTAAAATCTATTTTCTTACCCCAGTTTGAAGTCTCCTTTAAATAATGAACCCAGGAAGTATCTTTTGTGCCGTTAATTGTGCTTTGTAGACCACGTAAAGACCCCAAAGTAATTCTTTCAGGTCTTAATTTCGCAAATATCATATCAATAAGTTCTCGATAGAGTATTTCCCAATTATCCACTGGAACCATTGGATCGATTCTTATTCTTACTTCATAACCTGCCTTATTTAATTCTTCTACTGCTCTGATTCTATTTAGAACATTCGGTGCCTTCTTCTCCCATGCAGCAGCGATAGGTAAAGCATTTAGCGAAAAACTTACGATGACTTGTTCATGCGGATG
This sequence comes from Caldifarciminota bacterium, assembly GCA_029880025.1. Taxonomy (GTDB): domain Bacteria; phylum Hydrothermota; class Tepidihabitantia; order Tepidihabitantales; family JAOUPE01; genus JAOUPE01. The sequence goes on along the minus strand of JAOUPE010000167.1, from coordinate 3,458 downwards.
AATTTCTAAAAGATTTCTTATATTATTTGACTTTGTAACAAATAAAACTTTATGTTTGTCCTGAACTTCAAACAACGGAATAATAATTCTTGAGAATGCCCTCGTGCCATTTTCCTTCATTAACGAATCAGCTATTTCTCCGGTATTTAGAATTTCAGGTTCTTCAGCTTCTTTTAGAAATGCCTGAACATGTAATTTTATTTTTTCTAAATTCTTATATACTGGTTTAATCCCTTCAGGTCTAAATCTGAAAGTACCTTTAAGGTAACACCATGAACAATCAAACGGGCAGCCGTAAGCCCATTTTAATTCAAGAAAATGTGGGCAAACAACATCAGTGGCTTTTTGAGGTAATGGAGTTTTATCGAAGCGCTTAATAATTGAACCATCGCTAACCTGACTAACTAATATTCGTTTTCTTCCATCAATATTTCTATATTCTTTATAATTAATCTTAGGTTTCCTTACCATTAAAGCAGTCTCTAACAAAGCCGGCACAGCTTTATACCTGTGCATAACAGTTTCTCTTAAAAGTATCGAATTAGAATTATGATTAGGAAAATTCAAGTAGGGATTGAGTTTTTGTGCCGGGTTTTTTACTTCGGTAACTCCAATCTTTTTTAACGCAGTGTTTAAATCTTTAGCAAGACAATCGGTCTCTTGTAATACAAATTTTAAAACTTCATTATACTCGACATGCTTGCGACCTTTATATTTATCAAAGATTTGCTTTTGGAAAGTTTCAAAATCTACTTCAGCAAACAAGGAAGGCTCAAAATGTCTTTTACTCTCTTCGCTAAACATCACATCTTTCATTATCTTAAAGCCGGTTAAATTTTTCGTGGCATATACTAAATAATAAAGCGTCCTGTCTTTCGTGGGAAATTTATTCTTAAAATACCAGACAAAAGCACCTTTTTGCCTAATTTGTTCTTTATATACTTCAATTAGCTCTGCTTCACTTTTTGCTTTCCTATAATTGGTTGTGCCAAATAGTCTTGTTATCGTTTCTTCAACTTTTGGGGCATTAAGCCACCTTTGAATTGCATTGTATTGTAAGTTGATAAGGATTTCTTTGGCTGGTGAATCCAATATAGTTTTTATCTTATCAAAATCCATTCCAGAAAATCCTTCCGGGTCAATAAAAAAGAATGCCGGTGATTTCCCAATTTTAATCAATATTTTATCTATGAAATCCAAAAATTCGCCATTATACTTTTCGATATCTAATTTCTCTTCAAATCGTTTTAATGAATTACTTAATATTTCAAATCGTTCAGGGCTCTTTTCAATACAGAAGCAGTGAAACTTACAAGTAGGTTTTTGATATTTAAGTAAGATATTTAAAGCAATAACAGGTGAACCAGCATCGCCGGTCTTTTTGTATTCGCCAGCTCCGGCGAAAGCATCTACATAATAAGCATCCTTGAACCTTTTCGAAATAATTGAAGCCCAAGGTTTTAAATAATTCTCGAAAATATTATGTTTAGAAACAGTTTGAGGTTCTCTTTGTTCAAATAAGTCTTTTTTCAATTTTATGTTTCGTTTAATAATACTTTTGCTTTATTCTCTTTAAGCCTTCACACATAAAACACTAAACAAATATCACTCACACCGAAATCTTAACTCTAATTACCAGTTTGTCAATAACTTTAGGGTATCGGAATTTAGATATACTAAAATTTGTCGTTGAAATCTATAAAGAGATTCTTATAATAACTCATACGTGATTATTTTTTTATCAATCTTTATCCTTTTTAATCAGGTCGAAGTCTCGGGTTATGTCGAGACCCGACCTTATATTGCCTGGGGCGATTCTTTGAATTTTTCCGGCTATAATCGGGGCTGGCTTGAGTTCAAATATAATGGTCCAAAATACGGCACCCAAATCGCTTTCGACTGCCTTGTCCCCTATGATACCCTTTCTTTTGCATCATTGGTAGAAAATATCAATATCTCAAGATTGGCAATCTGGTTAGGTCCAGAGAATTTTAGAATCACGGCTGGTAAGCAAAGACTTTACTGGGGAGTCGGACGAGTATTTAGACCACTCGATGTCTTTAACCCAACTAATTTTTTCGAGCCAGGCTACGAACGACCCGGCTCAAACGCAATCTTAGGCTATTACTCAATCGGTAATCTCTCCAGTATCCGGACAATCTGTCTGCCTGAATTAAATTTTAAAAAGTCTTTTTATGGTATTAGATTCGGCACAAATTTAGTTAGAAACGACATCGGTATCAATTTCATGCACCGGTCTTTAAATCGAAGAACGATTGTTGGCGCTGAAATCACCGGCGACATAGTGGTCGGTTACTGGACTGAACTCAGTTATAATTGGGAAGATACGATTAATTATGCTAAGGCATCAGTTGGCATCGATTATACATTTCCCTGGTTGATTTACACTATGGCTGAATTCTTTTATGACGGCAGCGGTGTAACTAATCCGCAAAATTATGACAATTCCAAAATCTTAGCCGGTGAAAGAATAACCCTTGCCCAAAAATATCTTTACCTGACAATCGGCTCGATACCCAATCCTTTTCTTCGACCATCACTCAATTCAATCATCAACTTAGACGATAAAGGGTTAATCTTAATTCCCCAGCTTCAATATTCAATCTATGAAAATACCGAATTGACCATGGGCTTAAATTTTTTCCTGGGCGCAAATGACAGCGAATTCAAAAATATCTCGCCCTATGATGGTCAGGTTTATGTCTGGGCAAAAGTCTATTTTTAATGCTAATATTCAAAATGAGCAGAAAACTCATAAACTCTTCTCCCTTGAGAGAGAGGATTGTCCACATTCGCGTCACCTCTCCCCTTGTGGGAGAGGATTGGGTGAGGGGTAAATAATGGTAAAGGGCAGGCTAACTGAGATAGCCAAAAATCTAAGGAAACGGTCAACTGATGCTGAAAGAACCCTATGGAAACATTTACGAGCAAGGCAAATAGATGGGTTGAAATTTAGAAGACAAGAACCAATCGGTCAATATGTTTTGGATTTTATCTGTTATGAGAAAGGTCTTGTGATCGAGTTAGACGGTGGGCAACACTCTATTTCAGAAAAAGAGGATGCAGAAAGGGACATTTGGCTTAAACAACAAGGTTTTAAGGTAGTAAGATTCTGGAATAACGAGGTATTAATGAATATTAATGGAGTATTAGAAGTGATAAGGAAACAATGTTTAACACCCTCCCCTCACCCCTCCCATCAATGGAGGGGAAATAAAGGAAGTAAATCTACCTTTGAAATGGGAAAAACGTCTTTGTTTAGGAGGTGACTTTGGTTGAAGTAAAAGATTTATACAAAGATTATAAGGTGGGCAAGGTTTTATTTCCTGCTCTGCGCGGTATCGATTTACAAATTGAGGACGGTGAATTCACGGCAATGGCTGGTCCTTCCGGTTCAGGTAAAACTACTCTCTTGAATATTATCGGATGTCTGGATA
>JAOUPE010000166.1 GCA_029880025.1 Caldifarciminota bacterium | reverse complement strand
AAAAAACAATTAGGGGGTAGTCCGGAAAAGTTAATGTTGGAAGACAAAGGATTAATCATCGGTATTCTCGCCTGGTTATTAAGTATCATCGTCATTCTTTACATCAGTAAATGAAATCAAGAGTCGCTGTCTTAAAAACCAGCCCAGATACAGTTCTAACCGATTATCAAAAACTTCTTCGCTTAATTAATTATCAGGAATATTTCTCTAAAGACCAGGATATTTTAATTAAACTCAACCTCTCCTGGACCAAATATTTCCCAGCCTGCTCTTCTCAACCCTGGCAGGTCGAGGGTTTAGTGAAGACTCTTTTAGGCGATGGTTATAAACCAGAAAAACTGTTGCCGGTTGAGAATAAAACCGTGGTCACTGACCCTTGGGAAGGCGCAAGACAGAATAAATGGCTGAGCGTCTTAGGAAAATATGGTCTTAAATTTATTTCGCTACCTGAACAGAAATGGATTAGATATGATTTCAAGACGAAATTATTAAAACTTAACGATATTTTTCCAGATGGAATTTATATTCCTGAGATGTTTCCAGATAAAAGTATTATTCATCTGCCGACAATTAAGACCCATGGACATTCGATAACAACCGGGGCGATTAAGAATGCATTTGGTGGATTATTAAAAGAGGTCAGGCACTATGGACACGAATTCATTCATGAGGTGATGGTTGATTTGTTACTGATGCAAAAGGAGATTCATAAAACAATTTTTGCGGTGATGGATGGCACGGTATGTGGTGACGGTGCTGGTCCAAGAACAATGAAGCCGTTCATTGGTAATTATATTTTAGCTTCTTTTGACCAGGTGGCGATTGATGCGATTGCTGCCAGGATGATGGGATTCGACCCATTAGCAATCCCTTATCTCAGAATGGCAAGTGAGATGAGGTTGGGTAATGCTGACCCGAAAGAGATTGAGATGATCGGTGATGATATAGCTGAAGTGAACTTTCATTTCAAGACCAAGAGGAGTTTTGTGATTTGGGGCGACCAGATGTTACGTAAAGGGTTCTTAAGATTTTTAAAACGGATTGCACTCCATTCTCCGCTTTGGGTCTGGGCACCGGTTGCCTCTAATATTTATCACGACCTTCTTTGGTATCCGATAATTGGTGAAAAAAGGATAAAAGAATTCAAAAAGACCCTTTGGGGCAAACTTTTTGTAACTTATCAAGAATTTTCGAAGTAGTGAAAAAACCCTTGACAAATTGTGTTTTTTTTACTATATAGTTATATTAGCAAAGTTTCCATTCTTGCTGTGACAGGATTGGCACCTGTTCTTGAAAAAATCAAGAACCCGATAAAAAAATGACTGCCGGGTGTTATTCAGGATTGGTTCTCCTGCGAAGTTGCGCAGGAAAAATCGTTCATATTATATAATTTGCTAACTTGCGGTAAAAAGGAGGATACTTTTAGCCGAATTAGTTAGTAAATAGGGGGTGTTATGAGAATTTTGTTAATCATTCCAATTGTTTTCCTAACCATGGCTTTTGCTGATGCTCCCAGGTTTAACGGTCCAAATTATATAAATGATGGTGGTGTTCAAATCGATGTCGGTTATTATGCCGCACCCTATATCTATGACTGGGACGGCGACCTTCGAAAGGATATGATCGTTGGGCAGTTCAGCTATGGTTATATTCGATTCTATCCGAACGTAGGTTCTGACGAAAACCCTGAATTCAACGGATATCAATTCCTATATGCCTCGGGTTCCATGATTACTGTGCCTTCGGGCTGATGTGTGGGTTCGAGTCCACAGGTCGTGGACTGGAATTCGGATGGTCGGCGAGACATGGTTTCCGGTGACCGCAATGGTTACTTCAATGTTTTCATCGAAACCGGAAGCGGATTAGAAGCTCATTACAAGATGCTGCTGCTGAACGGTGATACTATTAATGTCGGAAATAACTCGCAGCCAGCCGTGGCGGATTGGGACTGTGATGGCAGGAAAGACCTTTTACTTGGGTCACAAGATGGATACATCCGGTTGTATCTGAATCAGACAACCGATACCTGGCCAATGTTCCAAGACTACAGCTATATTAAGTGCGGCGGAGTAAGCATCAACCAGTACCGCATCAATCCCTATGTTGTAGACTTGGACCAGGATGGCAAGCGGGATTTGGTTTGTGGCGCCCAGGATGGCTACCTGCATTTCTACCAGAATGTTGGTTCGGACACGAGTCCGACTTTTGCCACTAAAGAGACTTTGCGGACAACAACCGGTACTCTGATTCAGCCATCCGGTACTTATCGAGTCGGGTCTCGGTGTGGTTTTTGCGATTGGAATAATGATGGTGCTCTTGATTTCCTAATCAGCGGCTATGATGGCTATATCGAAGTATATTTGGGTGAAGCGGTTGGTGTTGAAGAGAAACCAGTTAAACTAATACCGGTCAATTTTGCCATCTCACCAAACCCAGCCCATTCGTCAATTAATATCAGCTATCATTTAGACCGTGCAGTTAACGGCAGCCTGACGATATACGATGCGACCGGACGTCAGATTGCATTGCTTGAATCAGGTAAATTAACCGAAGGTTCCCACAGTTTAAACTGGGAGGCAAGAGTACAAGCTGGAGTTTATCTCTGTAATCTGAATGTCGGTGCAAAGACTTTTACAAAAAAATTCATCCTGACCGACTAAATTAAATTCCCAGCGGTCCAATATTACTGGATCGCTGGGAAACTAACAAAAAAATAGGTTCTAATAACCTCAACACCAACTTAATTCCTTCTTATCCAATCGAAAAGTTTATTTATATTGACACCATGATTTTCTGGATTATAATGCGAAATGTGTTTCCGAACCCAATGCCGGGGTGGTGGAAATGGCAGACACATACGTTTGAGGGGCGTAGGCCGAAAGGTGTGCGGGTTCAACTCCCGCCCCCGGCATTTATTAGTTGTTAGATAATAGTCAATCGTTGTTAGTCTAACAACTAAAAACGAACAACCGAAATCTAATTTAATGTCTCGCGCAATCATTATAATTCTTGATGGGGTAGGGGTTGGTGAATTGCCCGATGCTTCTAATTACAATGACCAGGGTTCTAACAGTTTAGGCAACCTGGCAGAAAAAATCGGTGGTCTATCCTTACCCAATCTTGAAGCGCTCGGTCTGGGCAACATTATTAATATCAAGGGTGTCAAGCGACGAGACAATCCAAAAGGTTCATTCGGTAAAATGGCAGAAAAATCAGCGGGCAAAGATTCGACTTCAGGACATTGGGAAATTGCAGGAGTGATACTCAACCAATGTTTTCCGCTTTATCCCAAAGGATTTCCTAAGGAATTAATTCAAACTTTTGAAACAGCAATTGGACGCAAGACTCTGGGGAATATTCCAGCCTCAGGAACCGAAATCATCAAACAACTAGGTCAAGAGCATATGAGAACCGGTTATCCGATTGTCTATACTTCGGCGGACAGCGTATTCCAAATTGCCGCTCATGAAGAAGTGATACCTTTGGATGAGTTGTATGAAATCGGCAAAATTGCTCGGAAGATATTAGCAGGAAAACATTGTATCGGTCGGGTAATTGCTCGACCGTTTATCGGTAAACCGGGCAGCTTTTCTCGAACCGAGCATCGAAAAGACTTTTCTTTAGAACCACCCGAACCGACTCTATTGGATATCGCTAAAACAAACGGTTATCCGGTTATCGTAATCGGCAAGGTTGACGAGCTTTTTGCCCATCGAGGTCTTACTAAATCTTTCCATTCAGTCAATAATCAAGAGTGTATAGACTATACCCGGCAGGCTCTTAAAATTTATGCAAACGGTCTAATCTTCACTAATCTGATTCAATTTGATATGGATTGGGGTCATCGTAATGATTATCTGGCTTACAATCAAGGCTTGAGAGAATTTGATGATTCTCTTCCAGCAATTCTTTCCCAACTTAAAGATGACGATTTTCTTGCCATAACCTCAGACCACGGTAATGACCCAACTACTCCATCCACTGACCATTCCAGAGAATATGTGCCGGTTCTGATTTACAGTCAAAGCCTTAGTTCTGGTATTGATTTGGGAATAAGAGAGACTTTTGCTGATTTAGGACAAACCATCAGCGAATATTTGGCGCTTCCGCAATTGAACCATGGCAAAAGTTTTCTGAATAAGCTAAGAAAACATGGATGAAGGAGATTATGAGTAAACAACAGAAGATTAAACTGTTAGAGGCGGCTAAGAAAGCGAGCCGCTTTGCCTATGCGCCATACTCCCGATTTCGGGTTGGTGCCGCAGTGTTAACCAAATCAGGTAAAATATTTACCGGGTGCAATGTTGAGAATGCTTCTTATGGATTAACCGTATGTGCCGAGCGAATAGCGATTTTTAAAGCAATAGCTGAAGCAGAACGATATTTTGATGCAATTGCTATCTATACTAATACTAAAGATTTCACATTACCCTGCGGAGCTTGTTTGCAGGTTTTAGCCGAATTTTCCGAGAACCTAAGAGTAATTATTATAAATAGATACAGGAAAATTAAAGAATACAGACTATCCGAACTGATGCCCTACCCGTTTAAGTAATTCAAG
>JAOUPE010000164.1 GCA_029880025.1 Caldifarciminota bacterium | reverse complement strand
AAATTAATCAATCGGCGATTACAATTAAAGACATCCTCGAAGACACAAAAGGCAGAGAAACTGTTAGCCAGGGTCGGTTTTATTTTTAATGATGAAATACCGGTTTCGGTCACAGAAATTTTAAATTTAATATTGGAACAATCTCAATTTAGCGCACAACTTAGCAGAGACCGGTCATTCTCGGCACAAAACACCAAGCGTAACATTCAGGAATTATTGAGAATTGCAAAAGGGTTCGCGAAAAACGAACTCGATTTATTGCTGAATCATCTCGCTTTGTTAGAAAACCTGGAATTGGTCGATTGGGGAAAAAATACGGTCAAACTGATGACGGTGCATTCGGCTAAAGGTTTAGAATTTCCGGTCGTTTTTTTGGTTGGCATGAATGAAGGATTTTTTCCATTACTAAAAAATCTTAATAGTCCAAAGACCCTGGCTGAGGAGAGAAGACTCTGTTTTGTTGCACTGACTCGAGCCTTAGAGCGGTTATACATTTCTTATCCAAAACGGTTACGATTCCGACCGGTCGAGCCATCCCGATTCATTCCTGAAATGCTTGGCATGTAAAGTAATAAATTCAAACTTGACTTTTTAATATTTTTTTTTAAATTGTAGCATCATGATAAAAATATTGTTATTTATTTTTCAAAATAAACTTGTTTATGGATTTAGACAACAATTTCTTTAAAAACTTAACTGAATGAAGAAAATCTATAAAAAGAAATTTAATTTAGATTATGATATTAAGTCGCTGAAACCCAAAAGATTTCCCAAGAAGAAACTTTATCTGTCGGGTAAAAGAATTCTTCCCAAACCAATCACTGGCAAGGAAAGTGTAATCGAACTTTTAGAAAAGACATTCCTGGCTTATAACAGTGCTCGACTGCGTGAGGCTTGTCAACTTTTTAGCGAACGTATCTTACAACCAGAAGTTACCGTCGGAATGAGTTTAGCCGGAGCCTTGACTCCAGCCGGGTTAGGTCCTTCCGTAGTCGTTCCTTTAATCAAAGCCGGTTTTGTTGATTGGATAGTCTGTACCGGGGCTATTTTATACCATGATTTACATTTCGCTTTTAATTTACCTCTTTACGTTGGCTCGCCGTTTGTTGACGATACCGATTTACGGATAAATGATATAGTTCGAATTTATGACATTTTTTTGAGCCAAAGAGATTGTTTGATCGCCACCGATATTAAACTTCGGAAGATTTTAACATATCCTGAATTTCAAAAAGAAATGAGTACAGCAGAATTACATCATTTACTCGGCAAGTATGCCGCAATGGCTGAAGAAGAAAATGACCTAAAAGATGTATCAATTCTTGCTGCCGCCTATCGGGCGGCAACTCCAATATACTGCAGTGCACCCGGCGATTCATCAATTGCCCTGAATATGGCGGAAGTGACAATGATGGGAGGTGAACTGAAAATCAAACCGGCAATTGATGTTAATGAGACCAGTGCCATCGTTTGGCAGGCAAAAAGAACCGGTGGTAAATCTGCCGCGTTCTTAATCGGGGGCGGGAGTCCAAAGAATTTTGTTCTTCAGACCGAACCGCAAATCCAACAAATACTTGGCTTGGACGAGGCTGGTCATGATTATTTTTTACAGATAACCGATGCTCGGCCTGATACCGGTGGTCTTTCCGGTGCCACGCCCCACGAGGCAGTGTCCTGGGGCAAGGTTGACCCGAACCGATTACCCGATGCGATTGTTTGCTATGTCGATGCTACAATTGCCCTACCCATAATCACTCATTATGCGCTAAGCAAACATAAGCCCCGGAAATTAAAAAGACTTTATCTTCATCGCCAGGAATTCTTGCAGAGACTTACCCAAGAATATCTAAATCATATCCGAAAATAAACACCAGGTTAATTTCTAAATAAAAGTTGAAAATCAAAAAAATTTGATCTAATTATCTTAAATACCACTTAAACAGATAATAACAAGCCGCAATCCCATCTTTGACCCCAATCTTTTTGCCAATTTTTCGCGCCTGATATTTTATTGGAACCTCGACAATTTTAACTTTTTTCCGCAAAAGTTTTGCCGTGATTTCGGGCTCGATTTCAAAACGATTCGCCGTAAGATTGAGACCCAAAAATATTTCCCTCCTTACCAGCTTATAACAGGTTTCCATATCCGAGACCTTGCCGAAAAGGATATTGGTCAATATCGAGAGGAAACGGTTCGCCAGTTTACTTAAAAAAAGAAAATCGCCTTTTCCCTTAAATCTTGAACCATATACCACACAAACCTTTTGGTCTTGAAACGGTCTCACCAGTTTTAAATAATCCCAGGGGTCATATTCTAAATCCGCATCCTGGATTACTACAATATCGCCCTTAGCCTCTCTGATTCCGGTACGGATTGCCGCACCTTTACCCATATTTTTCGGATGAAACAGTAATTTAATGCCAGGAATCAGGGATAATTTCTCTCGGGTGCCGTCGGTCGAGAAATCGTCGACCACAATGATTTCTTTGTCGACCGGAACCTCTTTTACCTTGTTAATGATGGTTTCAACCGCTTTAACTTCATTGTAGACTGGCATTATGACCGAGAGCTTCATTTTATTCTAAAAACGTACATCTCTGGAGGTTGACTCTTGTATAAAAGTTCGAACTTGTCTGGACGGGCTTGGAGTAAAGGACCGATATACTTTCTGGTTGTGCCTGACCAATAGAATGAATCGAATAAAATATAGCTTGCCTTTTTCTGATAAAAATCTGAAATAATCTGGTCAACATCATTAGAAAACAGAAAAAGGAATGATTTTCTCTGTCCTAAAAGATAAGTAAAAGGGGGCTTGCGTGATACGACAATTGCATCATTTTCCGTGTTCTCTTTTATCCACTTCAAGGTTTCAAAATATCTTTGCCAGTCCATCGGATAACCAGCATATTTATCACCGTTCAGATAAGCAGAAAGATTTGCCAGATTTGGTGGAATTTTCTTGACACTATCAACCAGAGCTAAAATTATCATCAGCCCTAAAATAATCTGGGTTAAAACCTTAAATTTTACGAACTGGCTAAATTGGCTCAAGCCGACAAAGATATAATAGATAAGGAATGGTAGGATTGGGATAAGAAACCGGTCACCACTCCAGACCTGAGGCCAGGATAAAGTAATAACCATAAAAATGACAAGATAAATTTCCCACACGCCGATCGATTTTTTCTTGATTATATTAACCAATCCGATAATTAGAAAAACCAATAAGGCAAAACCTAAGACATTTAATAAAGAAGAACTTGTGAGCGATGGAAATAGAATTTGCGGGATGACGAAGAAGGCATAGAGTTTAAAATTGGCTAAGACCCTACTCACATATTCCGAGAAATTGATATTACCCAATTCCGGTTCATAAGGATTTCTGGCTAAGAACTGCTGAAAATAGCCGCCCGCTTGGCTGCCGACTTTAGAATTGCGGATTTGCCAGGGGATGATAAATAATGCGGCAATTATTGCCAGGACGATTAATTCGCGCCATCTTCGTTTGTATAGGAGATAAACCAGGCAAGCCAGAACCAGACTGATTCCGATACTGCGGATAAAGAAAATAAAAGTTACTGAAATTGCCATCAGCAGAAAAAGAAAGAGATTATCCTTTTTTAAAATTTCAAAACGTTCAAAAAGGTAAAATGCTAAAATCGAGAAAAATAAAAAAGGAATTTCCGAAAGCAGCCAGTGCGAATATTCGAGGATGATCGGTGAAACCGCAAGTATTGCCATAGGCAATAGCCAGTTTCTACTGTCGGTTCTTCTTCTTAAAAGTGAGTAAAAAATGGCAAAACTGCCCAGGGCTAAAGCAATAACAATAAATTTCAATAATCCGTAATTATCGCCAAACAATATAAGCCCTGGTATTATAATTAAAGGAAATCCGGGAGGATATAAAGTATGCGGGGGTGAACCCGGAGCCAAGATATCACGATAACCAGTTCCTTGTAGTAAAGATTTACCCAAAATTATATAATGCGCATTATCACCACCCAAGAAAAGCTTGGGGTCATAAAGCAGAATCATTAAAATTAGGAAAACCAGAAACAGGATTAAAAAGATATTTCTATCCGATAAACTAATCCCTTTTATTTTTTTAGCTGGTAAGGTTTTAGGTGTTTTATGTTTTTTACTCATAAATTTTGGATTTAATTCAAATCACAATTAGGGTTAACTATAAATTTAAAAGTTTGTGATGTCAATTCTAATATTTTATTTATTGATTTTAAAATATTGCACAAAAGGCTTCAAAACCCTCGATGTAAACCAAGTTTTTGCGCATAATCAATCACTTCCTGATATTCTTCGTGAGTTATCCGGCGCGATAATTCCAAATACCGGTCAGCGTGATAACATGGGCGATACTGCAGCATAATATTAACATAACTCTCCTTAGAAATCTTTTCCGCGATGAATCTCAAGACTTCAAACGAGCCAGCAATCCGATTGGGCAAAACCAGATGACGAATCAAAATTCCGCGCCCTGCTACTCCCCTATTATCGGTTATTAAATCACCAACCTGCCGATGCATTTCTTTTAGCGCCTGCTTATTGATTTCAAAATAATCCGG
>JAOUPE010000163.1 GCA_029880025.1 Caldifarciminota bacterium | reverse complement strand
CCAGTAAGAATAAAGCAAGCACAGAAGTGAGGAGGTGACCAATGAAAACATCGCTACGCAGAATGCAATACGCATCCCGCCTGATAATACTGGCGATAAGCGTATGGCTGGTATCGTCGAGCGTAATAATAGCAGCCGAGACCGGCAGGATAACCGGACGGATTATTGATGCCAAGACTAATGAACCATTAATTGGGGTCAATGTGATTGTCGAAGCCACAGAATTAGGAGCAGCAACCGATGCAGCAGGACGCTACCAAATCATCAATGTTGGGGTAGGCACTTACTCGATCACAGCATCATATGTTGGATTTGAATCAAAGACCGTGACCGGAGTGCTGGTTTTACCGGATCAGAATAAAATCATCGACATCAAGCTAAATCCAACATTGATTGAAGTACCAGGAGTAGTCGTGGAAGCCCCAAGGGAAATATATGTACCAGCGCCACAAACCGTCCGACCGATTTTGGCAGAGGATTTCACTCGACTACCGGTTTACACTTTAACTGGAATGGTAGGACTGCAAGCAGGAGTCTATGAGAATACCCGTTCAGGCTGGACCCACATTCGAGGCGGCAGGTTTGATGATGTCGCCTATTTCATTGACGGAGTTCAAGCCCAGGACGCTATATATGGGACACTCTGGTCGTCACCAAGACCAACGATTGATGCAATCAAAGAGGTTGTAGTCATCACCGGTGGGTTTGACGCAGAATACGGTGAGGCGATGTCCGGAGTGATTCAAACTGTAACCAAAGAAGGTAGTGAACGGCTGGAGGGACAGATAAGAGCAACCACCGACGAGATGTTTCCACGTGAAGACTATAATTTTGGTTATACCAAACTCTCCGGTTCCTTTGGTGGAGCATTTCCAAACGTAAAACGGTTACGATATTTTCTATCCGGTGAGCGACTTCATCAAGAAGATGCTTCTATGGTTCGTTATCGCGTGCCAGCACCAAGAGATGAATATGCGGTTGAAGGCAAACTCAGCCTAAAACTGCCTAGAACCACCTTTACGGTTGATGGGCATAACTCTAATTACCAGTGGCAGGGATACTCTAATTCCTGGAGGTTCTGGTCAGACCATAATTTTGGCAATCGAGTTAAATCATATAAAGCGAATTTCCACATCAACCATATGCTGACTGACGTATCAGTTCTTACCTTTAAGACCGGATGGTTTAAGACTGGATTAATGCGGACCGCACGTGATAAAGAATTAGAAGCGGATAATGGAACCAGCTGGTTTTGGGACCCATTCCAATTTAAAGCTGAAGACTTCGTGTTTGGTAAGAATGACACAGTGATTGGTAATGAGACAATCCCAGCCGACCCTGCAGTAAGAATACTAAAGCTCTATCTTTTGAAGAAAGTGGTTGAAGGTGAAACAGTAGATATGTTCCTACAGCCCGAATACTGGCATAATAATCCTTACGGAGTTTATAATCTGTTCTATGGTAAAGGCGACAATCGAATCTGGCATTTCCGTGGTACTGAAAATTACTATGTCAAGGCAGATTTTACCCATAACATCAAAAAAATCCATGAACTAAAAGCCGGAGTCGATATCAAACGCTATTCCTTACGCGAATATACTAACTCCTTACCCTGGGACCCTAATCCGTTCTGGGAAGCATACGATTATAAACCGGTAACCGGAGCGGCTTATATTCAGGACCGAGCCGATTTTGAAAACTTGCTCGTGCGCGGAGGATTACGATTTGACTATTTAGATGCAAATGTTAAGAAAAGATTCTGGCCTGATTCATTGTTGAAAGATTCCATGGTCGATGTCCAGATGAAACTGAGGGTATCGCCAAGGTTCGGCATTTCATTCCCAATTACCGACCGCATTAAGTTTCGCTTCAGTTATGGACATTTCTTCAAGAATCCAATCTTTGCCGACCTCTATCAATCTTTGACCGCAGATATTGTTCGACGTGGCAATATCATTGTCGGCAATCCTGATTTAGAGGCAGAGAAGACGATAGCCTATGAGACCGGATTTGATGCTCAGCTTTCGGACTATATCGGATTTGATTTGACCACTTTCTATAAGGATGTTTTTGACTTAGCGGGCACAAGACCAGTACCAGCCTTACCGATGAGCTATACGACATTTTATAATGTCGAATATGGCAGGATACTCGGATTCGAGATAGGGTTTAACAAACGACTCAGTAACTACTGGCAGGCAAGATTCTCTTACACATTGCAGGTGGCAAAAGGAACCGCCGCAACTGCTACCGATTGGTATTTCCGGGGTGGTGATCCGATACAGGTCGATTATCCATTAGATCACGACCGACGCCATTCAGCATCACTCGATATTGGAACCTCATTCCCTTCTGATTTTATCTTCATTCCGCTGCGAGATATGATCATTTCGACTGTTTCAAGATTTGGAACTGGACTACCTTATACTCCGACTGACCTAAGAGGCAATCAGATTGGTGATGTGAACTCAGGACGTTATCCATCCAGTTTCACTATGGATGCAAGGTTAGCCAAGAATTTTATGATAGGCAGGACCCAAGTTGGACTTACTTGTGATATTTTCAATCTGTTAAATACCTTAACTGTAATGAATGTATGGACAGCGACCGGTAGTGCTTCGAATTCCGGACGGATCTATTCTGAAGGCGAATTTCGCGGCGGAATGGTAATTGGCGACCAGTATTATAATCCAGCCCGCGATGCGAATCACGATGGGTATTTGACCCGGAACGAAGAATTTAATGCCTTCATGCGCGCATACGATGACTATCAGAACTCACCAACCAACTATGGACCACCACGTCAGATTCGCTTCGGATTGAACCTATCATTCTGAGAGAGAAATCCGCCATTGGCGGATTAGAGGAGGAAAAATGAATTTGAAAAAACTGGGAATTAGTGTTCTTCTTATAATTTTCCTGCTTGGTTCAAGTTCTCTAGCTCGTACTGCTTCCAAGCTAGCGCCTTCAGCACGTGTCCATGACAAGGAATGGCTTGAAGTCAACCGCTGGCGCTGTCCTTTCTACAATGACGGACGATTTGGTATTGATGTTGGTACTCGGCGGGATGTTGCTGGTGGTAGTTGGCCTTATCCCCTAACCAATCACTATATCTTCGGTGCTGGAATTTGGGTTGGTGCACTTAAACCAAGAGCGGATGAGCCTGGTCGGCTGGATACTTTGGTCAGCTTTGGTTATAATCCTAATTCTGGTGCCTCGGAGTTAGTACCGTCTCTGACTCGTTACTATGAAGCGGGATATGGTGGTGCTTGGGACCGGGTTTACAAGTATCCTGGGTCCTGGGATATTGACCGAAGCGAATTTAAAGAGCGGTTCGTTGCTGATTCCCTGGATACTGTTTTAGGTCTGGTTCCGACTACCTTTTTCTCAGCCGGTGATATGTGGATGTGTTTTTCGGATGCTGACCCAGAATGGCATCTCGAACCAGGAAAACCACTTGGGGTTGATATTTTTCTTCAGGTTTATGCCTGGAACTATCCTTCCAACCGAGACATCTTCTTTTTGCTTTATAAGGTTAAGAACGTCTCAGAAGATACTCTTAAAGATATGGTCCTGGGTGTGGTGATGGATGCTGATATTGGTCTTCCCACCGACGATATGGTCGGACTCATCAAGGACAAGTTGTTTGGTAGTGGTGCTGATACCTTTCGGGTAAGAGGTGTTGGTTATAATTATGATAATGATGGCAGAGAATCAGGTTCTGATTGGGAGAGTGGAACCCCAGGTGCGATAGCTTATAAGTTCCTGGAAAGTCCGCGCGCCGGTCCTGGTGATACCATGCGTTTAGGGATGACCGCATTTAAGATGTTCACGATTGAGATTGACCCGGTAAAAGACCCTGACCAGTATTTAACTTTGGCTGGTTATGACTATCGCACCAGAATAAAAACACCTTATGACAGCATTGACCTCGAACCAAAGGATAAACGATTCATCCAGTGTTCTGGTACTTTTGTGCTGCCGCCGGATTCAGTAACCAATATTATTGTTGCCGTAATTGCGGCTGAATATCCAGGTTCGGGCGGATCACCACCAACGGTTTGGGATACTTTGCCCCTGGCAAAAGTTGCGGCTGAAGCTCAATTCATCTATGACCAGGGCTGGCTTTTACCTGAACCGCCGCCCAATCCTACGGTTCGATTAATCCCGAGTGACCATAAAGTGACCATAACCTGGAATAATTTATCCGAACTCGTGCCGGATAAATTCTACCCAGTAGCGCAAACAACTGATACCACTTCACCGAGCTACAATCCTAACTACAAAGAATATGATTTTGAGGGATACAAAATATATCGAAGTGACGATGGCGGAGTTAACTGGTTACTGCTTGCGCAATGCGATGTGGTAAATGGTATCCAATTTGAAGATTCTCTGACCGCTGAATCCTTGCGCTCTATCGCTAATGATACCGGACTTTTCTATACCTATGTTGATGAGAAGGTGGCAAATGGTTTTACTTACTATTATGCGGTGAATGCCTTTGATTACAATTTCCTGCGATTTCGTGATACGGCTGACGTTGTAACCTACGAGCCATTTTCCTTAGAAAGCGGTCTGAAATACACTGGTGTTGTTCCGCGCAGTGAACCAATTAACCTGGCGCCAC
>JAOUPE010000162.1 GCA_029880025.1 Caldifarciminota bacterium | reverse complement strand
GACAACGGACACGAATCACGGATTTTGCCGGATTTGGCTTAATTTCCAGCGTCAAGCGTGAAGCGTTCTGCGTCAAGCGTTCTTCTCCAATCCCCGGTCCCGTATATTTACAAACCCAAACTCTTTTCGGTGTGTCAGGTGTGGCATAATTCGACACCATAATCTCATCTCTACCGTCATTATCAATATCTCCTGCCGATGCTACCATCCAACCGATTTCGTCATCTTCAACTATTCCTCTAATCCATGCGTCCGGTGTCGAATCTAAAGACGCACCACCTAACCAAAGGTATGCAGTCCCTTTATCGTTATATTCAACCGGGGCACCGGAAATAATTCCATCGCAATTGCTCATATTTAAATCACCGGCTGATGCTGTCCACACGCCTAAACACGATGAATCAGTTCTGCCTATCATCCAGATATCAGGAATACTATCCATCGGATTACCGCCGAAGAGGACATAAACCTTGCCCGGGTCTCTTTCTCCGTATGGCCAAAATTCATCTCCAAATACGGCATAGTCATAATGAAAACCATTAGTTATAAAGTCTAAGCCACATGAGCCAAGATTCTGGTTCGGATATTCTCCAATCATTGCTACATCAAAAATAGTATCCATTGGATTACCCCCAAAATAAATGTATATTCTGCCTTCGCCCCAAGTGCTTGGTCCGTATTGGTATGCTCCAATGATTACATCTTCAATTCCATCGCTGTTGACATCGCCACCGCTGCCAACCGCCCAACCGAAAGCCTCATGGTCGCCATCATGTCCGCCATTCAATATCACATCTGGAATCGTATCAAAATTCAGACCGCCATAATAGATATAAACCTGTCCCATTAGGAACCCACCTGGCATTGGAGCGGCGCCATAAGCCCCAACAATCAAATCTTTATAACTATCACCATTCACATCACCCGAACCAACTGCACAACCGAAAAAACCATCCAGAGGTCTCCGTCCAGGCAGAATAATGTCCGGAACCGTATCAACCGGATTTCCCCCAAAAAATATTGTAATTCCGCCAAAACCTTCATTTGCATTAGCTTCACCAATAATTATATCAGCAAAATTATCGCCATTTATATCCGCACTATGAACTCTGGTTGGTGTGGTTCCCTTCGCAAAAGGGCTTTTAAACACAACATCTGGAATAGTATCACCTATTCCATCACCATAATAAAGATACGCCCTTCCGAGATAAGGAGTCATTCCAGTTCCCGTGTAAGTATCGCCAGCAACGAGAATATCTAAATGACCATCACCATCGACATCGCCACTTACTGAATTGTATCCAAATAGGTTAAGATTAGGATTACCAGGAATTGTCCAAATTATCTCCAAATTATGCGTCTCTTGAGCAAATCCGGTTAGAAATACCAAAAAGATAATAATTGAAATGACACCTTTTGATACTTTACTTTTGTGATTTATAATTTGTAACAGAGCAAAGAAAAAAGTGGCAAAAATAAAAAAGATTATCTCTCTCAAATTCTCAACTCTTCCCCCGAAATTCATTATTATTCTCCTTTGATAAAAATCTAATTAAATTTTAACCTTCTGTCAACTAAAATCTTGAGCCAATAATTGGTTGATTTTAAGCCAAGTATTTTCATTTCAAAGAAATCGTAAACCACAATCCATTTCCTTGGAATCTGTCTTCGTCAGTCAGTAGGAAGTGGCATACCAGGTTTTCTCGGTGTGAGACGCCAATTCACTCCTCCATCAATAGTCCGAAGTATGTAGTCATTTCCACAAATGACCCATGCAATATATCTGTTTACTGTCTTAATACTAAGAAATGGCGCAGGAATTTCAGGAGGAAATGAAGGTGGTATTTGATAAAACCAACTCCGTCCTTGATTAATCGTTTTCCAAATTGCACCTTTATCTTTATTTGGTTCGTCTCGTTTGTAACCAACCACATATCCGATAGCAGTATCAGCAAAACAGACACCGGTTAATATATACTCGGCACTGATTCTTATACTTTCTGCCTCACTTTGATTGTATCGGTCGCAAAAGTATACCCAACCGCTATCCGAGACAAGAACATATTTGTTTGTCTCTGGTATGCGGCAGACATCGTTAATTGACGGATTGTCAAAGATAAACTTTTGAGTCTCGGTATCGGCTGAGATAATCCCAAACGCTACGATTAGAAAAATTATTGTTTTATTTAAAAACATTTTTTTCCATCCTTTCTGGACTTTTTCTATTATCATCTTACTATTGTAATCTTCCTAATTTCTCTTAATTCCTCTTTAGTGTTTATCTCCAGAAAATAAATTCCTGCTGCTACTCTTTTTTGGTTATTATCTCTCAAATCCCATTTTATTTCATATTGTCCTGGCTCGTGCATTTTACCAACAGCAAGCTCTTTTACAATTTTACCAGTGATGTCATAAATTTTTATATTCTTCACGAATAACGGACAACGGACACGAACCACGGACTTTGCTGGATTCGGATATATTTCAAGCGTTAAGCGTATTGCGTTAAGCGGTCCGTGTTCTTCTATCCCAGGTTCCGTATATTTACAGACCCAGACTCTTTTTGGGGTGTCATAAGAAGCGTAATTAGAAACCATAATCTCATCTTTTCCATTACAGTCAACATCGCCAGCCGATGCAACATACCAGCCAATTCCGTCATCATATCGAATACCTCTTATCCAGGCATCAGGAGTTGTATCTAAAAGAGTTCCCCCAAGCCAAAGGTATGCTGTTCCAATGACACCGTATTCTATCGGGGCGCCAGAAATGATTCCCTCAGAACCAGTTTGATTAACAAAACCAGCATTAGAAACACTTCTTCCTAAAGTAGTTGAATCTGTTCTTCCAATCATCCAGACATCGGGAATGCTATCCATTGGGTTTCCGCCAAATAACACATAGACCTTTCCAGGTCCTTGTCGTGGAAAACCATACGGCCAAAAGCTGGAACCGAAAGTTGCCATATCATATTCTAATTCGGTTTTGAGCAAATTAACTTTTGGTTCCCAACCCAGATTCTGACTAGGTACTTCACCATTCATTGCTACATCGTAAATATTATCCATTGGGTCTCCGCCATAATAAATGTAAATCCTGCCTTCTCCCCAAAAACTACCTGAGCTAAAATCCGGAGCACCAACAATAACATCTTCAAATCCATCACTATTTACATCACCGCTGCTTCCGACTGTACATCCGAATCCTTCGCGCTGTCCTTGATGCCCACCATTTAAAATAACGTCAGGAACTGTGTTAAAATTGGGACCGCCAAAATAAATATAAACCTGTCCCAAAAAGTTTGTAGTTCCATAAGCACCAACGATTAAATCACTAAATCCATCACCATTAACATCACCGGAAGAAATGTCGCAGCCAAAAAACCAACCCGAGACTAATCTTCCTTTAAGGATAAAATCCGGAACCGTATCAATTAGGTCCCCCCCCAAAAAAATTGTGACCGTGCCATATCCTGTATCTGCTTGTTCTTCGCCCATGATTATATCATCAAAATTGTCTCCGTTTAAATCTGCACTACGGACTCTTGTTGGTGTGCTTCCTTTAAAAAAAGGACTCTTAAGCACAATATCAGGAAGTGTGTCACCGATACTATTACCGAAATAGAGACATACTCTTCCAGAATAAGGAGTTGTTCCAACGGCTGTATAAGTATCGGCAGAAACGATAATATCGGAATGCCCATCATTATCAACATCTCCACTTGCTAAATTAATCCCAAACGCACGCAGAGCCGGATTGCCAGGAATCGTCCAAATTATTTCTAAATTATGCGTCTCCTGGGCAAAGAGAAAAGAGGCAAAAAGAAATATTGCAATCCAAACTTTAAGGCAATGTGTCCTAACCATATTTCTTAATTTGGAAGTAAGTCTCATCACTCATTAGGAAGTGGCATACCAGGTTTTCTCGGTGTGAGATGCCAATTCACTCCTCCGTCAATAGTCCGAAGTATGTAGTCATTTCCACAAATGACCCATGCAATATATCTGTTTACTGCCTTAATACTAAGAAATGGCGCAGGAATTTCAGGAGGAAATGAAGGTGGTATTTGATAAAACCAACTCCGTCCTTGATTAATCGTTTTCCAAATTGCACCTTTATCTTTATTTGGTTCATCCCGTTTATAACCGACCACCCAGCCGACCAATGTATCAGCAAAACAGACACCGGTTAATATATACTCGGTAGTGATTCTTATACTTTCTGCCTCACTTTGATTGTATCGGTCGCAAAAGTATACCCAACCGCTATCTGAGACTAGAACATATTTGTTTGTCTCCGGTATTCGGCAGACATCGTTAATTGACGAATTGTCAAAGATAAACTTTTGAGTCTCGGTATCGGCTGAGATAATCCCAAACGCTACGATTAGAAAAATCATTGTTTTATTAATATTCATTTTCCCTCCATTCATTTTACTACCGTTATCTTCCTTATTTCGCTTTCTTTATCTTCTATTTTTATCTCAATAAAATAAATCCCTGGTGCTACTCTCTTTTGATTATTATCCCTTAAATCCCACCTCATTTCATATTGTCCTGGCTTAAGCGCATTATCTCCAGTATTAAGTATCTTTACTAATTTACCAGCGACATCATAAACTTTTAACGAAACTT
>JAOUPE010000161.1 GCA_029880025.1 Caldifarciminota bacterium | reverse complement strand
GGAGTATTGGAAAGGAAGGGGTCTTTTTTAGGGCAGACTCAAGATAACATTATCATAATACCTTTGACCACTTTTGAAAAAATCTTTCCCAAGCCAACCGGTTCGGCTGCGGTCTTTCGCAGCCTTACCATTCAGGTCATGCCCAAAAGTGGTAAACGGGTTGACGATGCGATTGACCAGATTCGGGAATTATTAAGGCGAAGACGGGGTTTAGGTTATGACAAACCTGACGATTTTGGTATTAACACTCAAGAGACCCTGCGTCAGATTTATAAGAACATAACCAATATCGCCTATATTGTAATGATTGCCGTAGCCGCAATCTCATTAGTGGTTGGTGGCATTGGAATTATGAATATTATGCTCGTCTCGGTTAGCGAGCGGACCCGAGAAATTGGATTACGCAAAGCAATCGGTGCCAGTAACCGGGATATCCTGTATCAATTCCTCTATGAAGCTGTAGCACTTTCGATAATTGGCGGTGCGATTGGTATCGCTTTAGGTTTTGGCATTGCCAAAATCATCGATTCAGTATCACGAACCTTTGAAGCAGCCGTACCACTCTGGACAATTTTTTTGGGTTTTGGTTTCTCGGCTGGAGTCGGTATCTTCTTTGGCATTTATCCGGCAAACCGAGCCTCCAAACTCAATCCAATCGAAGCATTAAGATACGAATAACCGCCTGAGCAGAGCTGGGTTCAAGCACTTGGAAAATCAACAGTTACTTATTGACTTAATTCAGAATTTTACTATAATTTAATAACTTATGCCGTTGAAAGAATTTAAATGCACTGGCTGCAAAGAAGTCTTTGAGGCATTAGTATTTAATAAATCAGATGAGGACAGGTTAACCTGCCCGAAATGTGGTAGCAAGCAGTTAACCATTTTATTTTCAGCCTTTAGTGTCTCAGGTACTGAAAAGAAAGTATCTTCGACATCATCTTGCACCAGTTGTTCAACTAAGTCTTGTAATACCTGTAAATAGGAGGAGAAATGACAATAACTAAAGCTAATTTAGTCGAGGAAGTAGCAAAAGAAATTGGTCCGAGAGTAACCAAACGAGATGTGGGGAGAATTGTTCAGGGCTTTATGGATGAGATGATTAAGACTCTGATTCAAGGTAATCGAATTGAATTGCGTGGCTTTGGGGTATTCAGCACAAAACTGCGCAAGCCGAAGCTTGCCCGTAATCCAAAAACCAAAGAACCGGTTAACATTCCGCCCCGTCGAGTTCCGGTTTTCAAAGCATCACGCCTGTTAAAGGGAACGATTGCAAAAGGAAGTTAAGCTATCAAAATAATTCACCGCTAAAAACTATGCCCTGTGGTCGAAAAAGAAAACTAAGAAAAATAAAGCGCCATAAATTTAAGAAGCGCCGAAAAGCCGACCGCCACAAGAAAAAGCTAAGATAAAAACCGGTCAGCCGGCGGCAGGTCAAATCTATCTCTTGAAATCTGCCTCTGATTAATTAAAAAAGAAGCAGATTTCGGATTCCCAAAATGTTTAGCTTAATCTAATCGTTGTATTATTTTCTATTGTCAGCGTATCGGTTACTGCGGTTTCAATCGTTTTGCAGGCGACTAACCAGTTACCACTATTGAATGAGGATAACGCTTGCTCAAAAGCTGGCAGCAAAATTCCTTTGACAGCCAGAACGAATTTTCGGTCGTGGGACTTAAAATTATAACCATCCATCCGGTCGGCGAGTCTTCTTAAACGAGCCAGTTGTGCCCGGGCGCTATCTTTTCTATCGGTTTCACAGGCTGCGATGAATGACCTTGATAATATCCTTAACTGCCGCATATATTTATTGACATATTGTTTGGTTCGGGATGAAAGCCTCTCTGGATTGTTGTTCATTGGTCACCTCTTTTTCTTAAGCCGGTTTTTAAATTCTTCGCTTAATCAGAAAATTAATGTTTTCTGATTAATAAATCATGACTCAGTTTTACGAAACTAGTTCCCAAAACTTTCTTTTCCAAATCAAGGGTATCGACAATTATTTCTTCCATAACATTATTAATTACATCACCGTCATTCTTTTCGAAATGAGCTTCGATACGGTCAAATGCCCGTTCTAACCTTTTTTTGGTTCTGTGCAGGAAATTACGGTCCGCATCATCGAGGTAGTTACTAAAAGGATTGATACCCTTGACTATTCGGTGCGCCCTTCCTTTATAGAATTTTGCCGAATTTAAGTCACCTTTGGCAATCGCCTCATTACAGGCAAAACAGAAATCTCTAACCAGATAAATATGTTTAAGACAATAATTTTTACCGAAGCCAGAAAGTGTTTCTGCCTCCCTCATTTAACCTCCATTTTCATATCAATTACTAATCGTTCTTAACCTCTGAAATATAACAACCCAAACCTTATTTAGAATTTCCACTGAGCGCCGACTAAACCTGCTTGGCTCGATGTTGGCTTTTCCCAGACTTTTTTGCCATTGATTAATAGCGAAACTCTTGACAAAAGAGTTTGGATTTCAAACGGCTTGGTGATATAAGCATCAGCCCCATTCGTCTTTGCCAGCATCAGGTCATCTTCGCCGGTACGGGCTGAAATCATTATAATCGGGATTTGCCAAAAACGATTGTCCCGTTTTAAAATGCCACAAATCTGATAAGAACTGATTCCTTGAATCATTAAATCCAAAAGAATCAGGTCGGGAATATTTTTCCGTGTACTTTCTAAAGCTTTCAGCCCATTACTGACAAAAACAACTTCATAGCCTTGACTTTCCAGGAACATACGGTTAATCGACTGCCGATAAGGTTCATTGTCAAGCCAGAGAATCTTCTTTTTCTTATTTGAATTTTCTTTAGCGGTTGTGGTTACACTCGTTGTTTCGTAATTTTTCATATTTGCCTTTGATTTGGAAATTCGATAAACAATGATGTACCGATTCCAATTTTACTCTGTAGCGAAATCTTACCTTGATTTGCCTCGACCAGTTGTTTGGTTATTGCCAGTCCTAAACCGATACCATTGTGCTGACTCGAATAAAAAGGATTAAATACCAAATCCATCTTATCTTCAGGAATGCCGCAACCGGAATCGGTGATGCGGTAAGTAAAACTCCTACTACAGGAGTTAAGGGCTATTTCCAACTTGCCACCCGAAGGCATTGCCTGAACCGCATTAGTGATGAGATTCAACAAGACTACTTCAATCTGGTCCGGGTCAACTAATATTTCAAAACCCTGGTTAGGATTATCAATGACCAACGTGACATTCTCGGGCAACGGATATCGAATCAAAACCTGTTTCAACGGTTTCATCGGTTCAATCCACTTTTTTTGCGGTTTGCGGGTCCGGATAAAGTGAAGCAGGTTTAGAATTATTTTATTGGCGATTTCAGCTTCTCGACGAATAATTGCTAAATATTTGCTTGTCTCCTCATTTTTAAAACCGTTCAGAGCCTTCTCAACCAGATAGGCTGAATTCTTAATGATACAGAGCGGGTTACGCAATTCATGACCGATACCGCCAACTAATTGGCTCAGTTCGGCAAGTTGTTTTAGCCGTTCGAACTCTTTAGAAAATTCTTTCTTTTGGGCAAATCGCTCATCATCGATTAGAACAAATATACCGACTTGTTCATCCTTTTGTATAATTGGCACGCCGTGAATCTCTACTTCTCGAACCGAACCATCTTTAAATTTAACGATTTGTTTATCTCTAACCCTCTCCCCTAAAAGCAACCTTCCAAATAAAAACTTGGCTGGCTCTAAAGCATCCGTCGGTATCAGAATATCGATTAGGTCATTACCGACAATTTCTCGAAAACGATAACCAGAAAGTTGCTCAAAATCGGCATTGCAAATAACCACCTGATTTCTTAAATCAGTTAAAACTGCAGCGGTCGGCAAACTGCGGAAAAGTGATTGATACGGTATTGTTCTTAAATTTCTTGCATCTTTTGGTATTGCAACCGATAGGGTTTCAATCGAATCAAAACCGGTTGATTCCCTAAACAAACACCCTCCTCTCTAGACCTGTATTTCAAAGCATATTTTATGCCAAACCCATATTAGCAACCCTCTGAAATTTAATGACTTGTAAAATAGACCTTTTTAACCATCTGCGACATCAAGCCGATTGAGATTGCGACCATATAAGGGATTATTAATAATGAACTTATGTAATGCGACTTTTAAAGACTATCGGCTGCTTCAGTTTTGATTAGAATTGAGGTTTAATAAATTAAGGATTTTTAAGCCTTAGAATGATAATTTATTGATTTAAAGAAGCTTGCTTACATTTTTCACCTTTTAGACTGAGCAATCAGGCTGTAATTAAGTTTGAAACCAGGGTCTCAATTCAATCATGGTATTAAAAATAAGCTGGCAGTTATGGATTTGGAATCAGGGCGATGTCAAAATTATACCAATCAATATCATCGCCGGGGTTCGAACAAAGATTCTACTTTGTCTAAATCTTTCGTCTGATATGTTCTTGCCACTGCCGGTCAACCCAGTATTTCAATCCCTTAGTTTTTATTTGCTTTAGATTCTCAATCCAGCCAAACCTAATAACTCCTGGATTGGTCTTTAGAAGCTTACATGGAAAATTACTGCATTCGACGCAAAGGTCAAGACCCTTGGCATGGGCGCATTGGCGAATCTGGCAGCGGTCTTTTGCCGGG
>JAOUPE010000160.1 GCA_029880025.1 Caldifarciminota bacterium | reverse complement strand
TAATATGCTTTATCACATCGAAGCAGTGGCAAGAGGTTCAAAGCAAGTCCCAGTTATCGGTGACATGCCAATCAATACTTGTCAAACTCCAGCAATCGCATTAAAAAATGCTAAAGCTTTTATTAAAGCGGGAGCAATCGGTGTCAAAGTCGAGGGTTATTTACCGGCGGTTATTAAAAAATTAATATCTAACTCGATACCGGTTATGGGACATGTTGGACTTTTACCCCAAACTGCACCAAAATATCAACTGGTTGGGAAAACCAAAAAAGAAGTAGAAAGGATTTTACAAGACGCAATGGGTCTGGACAAACTTGGGGTATTTTCGATAGTTCTAGAATGCATACCTTCAGGTTTAGCCAAAAGAATCACCGAAAGTGTCACCGTGCCAACCATCGGGATTGGCGCCGGAAAATATTCTGATGGTCAGGTATTAGTGATAAACGATTTGCTGGGAATGGATGAGGATTTCCAACCGAAATTTGTCAAAAGATTCGCCAACCTTTCCCCGATGATAAAGCAAGCAGTGATAAATTTTAGGGATGAAGTAAAACGAGGAAGTTTCCCGGATGAAGAACACGCCTATTTCTAAACCAAAAACTTTACCGAAAAAAGGATTAAGTCGCCAAAAAATTATCAAACAATTGAGTAAACGGCTGGGCAAAGATTTCACTTACGATTCGGGAAGAATTGTCGGTTCGATGTGTACTAATCCAAATCGTTTTGCCCGATTTGTCTACGCCAAATATTTGGAAAAGAATCTTGGCGACCTCGGGCTTTTCCCAAATACGGCGCAGATTGAAAAGGAAGCAATACAGATGCTTGGTTCTTTGCTCGCTTTACCCCAAGCCGCCGGCAATATTGTTTCAGGCGGCACCGAGGCAAATATTTTGGCGCTCTGGGCAGCACGAAATTCGGCAATTCCAGAAAAGGATGAAATAGTTTTACCCGAAACCGCTCATTTCTGCTTTGATAAGGCGGCTGACTTGTTAAGACTGAAGTTAATTAAAATTCGGCTTAATGGCAATTTCCAGGTTGATTGCAAAGAGGTAAAAAATGCAATTAATCAAAGAACCTTAGCAATAGTTGGAATTGCTGGGACCACTGACTTAGGGGTAGTTGACCCGATACCGGAACTTGCCGAAATTGCCTTAGCCAATAATTTGCACCTGCACATTGATGCTGCGTTTGGTGGTTTTGTTCTGCCTTTTCTTAAAAATAATTGCCGTATGCCTAATTTTGATTTTCGCCTGCCTGGGGTCAGCTCGATTACGATTGACCCGCATAAGATGGGATTAGCGCCGATTCCGGCTGGTGCAATTTTATTTCGTAATGCCGAATTGCTCAAAAAAATCCAGACCAATGTCGGGTATCTAGCTGGGGGCGAATCACCCCAAACCATGCTTGGGACAAAACCCGGCGCCTCAGCCATTGCGGTCTGGTCGGTCTTAAAATATATGGGAACCAAAGGGTACAAAAAAGTAGTAAGAGGATGCATGGCATTGACCCAGCGGTTTGTTGAAGAGATTGAAACAATACCAGGAATAAATCTTGTGACAAAGCCAGCGATAAATGTGATTGGTATAAGGTCGGATTTACTCAATATCTTTGAATTGGCGAACCTGCTGCGTCGCAAAGGCTGGGCAGTAGCACTGTTCCCAAACCATATCCGAATTGTCATAATGCCTCATATTCGACCCATTCATATTACACTAATGATTAGAGATTTAAAGAGTATAATGAGAAAGTATCTCAAAAAAGGGAGATAATTATGAATCATCCGTCCGAAGACATAATCGGAACTAAAGGAGAGGAATTAAAAAATAAGAAAATTGTTATGTGTATAACCGGCAGCGTTGCTGCGATTAAGAGTCCTGAGATTGCCCGTGAATTGATAAGGCATGGTGCTCAGGTATTTCCGGTGATGACAAAGATGGGGCAAAGGATTATCCATCCAGATTTAATGGAATGGGCAACCGGCAATCGGGTAATCCTGGAATTAACCGGCAAAACCGAGCATGTTGAACTGGGCAGCCAAGCTGATTTGATTTTAGTTGCGCCGGCTACTGCCAATACGATCAGTAAAATTGCTTGTGGTATTGACGATACTCCAGTCACCTCGGTAGTTACTGTGGCGTTTGGCAATAAAATTCCAATCATCATTGTTCCCGCGATGCATGAATCGATGTATAAACACCCAATTCTTGTTCAGAATATTGAAAAATTACGTTCCTTAGGCTGTCAATTTATCGGACCGGAAATCGAAGAAGGTAAAGCAAAAATATCGCCGGTCGAGAAAATTGTTAAAACCGTAATTAGTAAATTTGCCAAAAGTAAATGAAACGACTCAGGGTACTGGTAACAGCAGGGCCGACTTATGAATATATCGACCCGATTCGAATCATCACTAATCCAAGCTCAGGTAAAATGGGAATTGCGATCGCCCGAGAATTGTATAAACGCGGTGCACAGGTTACCTTAGTATATGGTCCTGGAACCGAAATCGCACCATCATATTTAAAGATTATAAATGTTAAGACAACCGTCCAGATGCATAATGTGGTTATTAATGAACTCAAATCAAAACATTATGATATAGTTATTGCTACGGCAGCCTGTGCCGATTTCACGCCAAGGAAACCTTCGGCTCAAAAAATTACAACTGAGAAAGTTGGGGAAATTACTCTCACCTTAAAACCGACACCAAAAATCATTAATCACGTAAAGCAACTCAGTCCTAAGACGTTCTTAGTTGCATTTAAAGCCGAATATAATCGCAAAAAGAAAGAATTAATCGAAATTGCATTGAAGCGATTAAAGTCAAGCAAAGCCGATTTGATTGTGGTGAATGATGTTGCCAAACCTGGTGCCGGTTTTGAAGCTGATAAAAATGAAGTTTTTGTCATTGACCCGAAGCGGAATATTACCCATATACCTATGGCTCAGAAATCCATAATCGCGGCTAAAATTCTCGACCTTGTACTAATAAAACTTAAATCCCTAAGCAAGAGGGGAGAAGCTTGACACCTTTATAACCAATCATATACTAATTCGTGAACATTTTATTATTTTTAGTAATTCTGACCCAGAATCAGTCAGATATTGATAACTTTTTAAAAGAAACCGCACCTCATTTAAATTATCTTGTTTGCGGCTCCGAAATTCTTTCTGATTCTAAACCGATTAGTTTTGGTATCGAAGGTAATTACTCAGACTATAAACTGGTCCATTATGATAATATCCTCCGAATTCCTTCTTTCAATGGTTATGTCGTTTTTCAAAGAGGTAACTTTACCCCTTATCTGAAATTGGGGTTTTACCCAAAGACCAGTAAAACGAATAAGTTTGCACCATTTCTTACTCTTGGGTTTAGCCTGAAACCTAAATTTTCTCGATTCTTTATCCTTCGTTTTAGCTATGGAACATTATCATCAATTGAGTATTTTCCCGGTGACCCCTATTACAATTATAATTACACGAATTTTCACAGTTTTAACCTTTCGCTGATTGGTTTAAAGAAAATATCGGCATTCACTCCTTTTCTAACAACTGGTTTCATACCAAGCTATGTTTCCGGTAACTACCAAAATGACCAGAATGGAATCGAAGAGAGTTTTAGTAAATTTATCTTAGGTTGGCATCTTGGTTTAGGGTTCAAGATATTCTTTGTGAAATTTAATGCCGAGTTAGTCAACAATCGATTATCTGCCAGCACTTCGTTCAATCTATGAGATACTATTCACTTTTAATTCTCGTGCCGCTTCTATCATTTGCCATTAACTTTCAACCCGGTACTACTGGCTTTCAATTTCTAAAGTTAGGAGTTGGGGCAAGACCGGTCGCAATGGGTAGTGCATATACTGCAGTAGCGGATGATGCCAATGCCCTGTTCTGGAATCCAGCCGGGCTGGGAATGAATAAATCATTTCAAGGAACTTTAATGGTTATGAATCTTTTTCAATCAGTAGTCTATGCCGGTGCTGGTCTCACCACTCCGATGGGAAGATTCGTTAGTGCCGGTCTAGCCGGTTCATATCTAACCGCTTCGGATACCCGACGTAATCCTATAACCGGTCGAGAAGAAGGAAGTTTTCCGATTTCTGATTTTTCAGTTGGACCGGGTTTGGCATTCACTCCATTAGAGAATTTAGCCTTTGGCGGTGCGGTAAAATTATTAGGGAGTCAGCTTGATACTTTTCGTTCTTATGCGGTTTCACTTGATGCCGGGATAATTTACTCGCCAATCCGATATTTCTATTTAGGCTCTTCACTTTTACATCTTGGCAACCCACGCCGCTTTATCTCAAAATGGGAATCGCAACCAATAAATTTAAGGATTGGGGCGGCTGGAAAATTTCCGATATTTGAGAATAGTTTAGTCTTAGCATCTGACCTGTCATTCTATACTGATAATAAGCCAACTCTCAGTGTTGGTGGCGAGTTCAGAGTAAAATTGGCTGGCGTTGAAAGACCAGAAGGTGGAACTCAGTGGTTAGCAGTTCGTGGTGGGTACCAGACTGGTTATCACTTAGGAATTTGGAGTGGATTTTCCTTTGGTCTTGGTTATGAATACCAGATTGCATCAACCATCGATTTGGTTCTTGATGCGGTCTATTTTTCCTATGGCTTTTTAGCCGTTTAAGACGGTGTTT
>JAOUPE010000159.1 GCA_029880025.1 Caldifarciminota bacterium | reverse complement strand
CCACCCTGAAACCATTCAAACGGTTTGCCAAATTCTTGCTCAAGGGTTGAAAAGATTTTGATACTCTCTAACATCACCTGAATCGAGAGTTCGTGACTGAACTGCTGCCTGATACCACCGATACAGCGACCGGTTGAACCAGAACAAGGAAATTCCTTTTCAAAAAGATATACTTTAAGACCTTTTTTTGCCAGATAGTAACCGGTAGCAGCACCGATGATGCCCCCGCCAATTACAATCGCATCACAGGTTTTCTTCATCTCGTTTCTTCCTGATATTCGCTGAGAACGCTTAATGAAATCGGTTTTAGCGGTGGACGAGAAGTGGGTAGTTTGATTTGTTCGACCGGGGTATTAGTTTCACGGGCAATCATCCGAGCAATGATGCTCAAACAGGTTCTGCCCTGACAATGCCCCATCCCGCATCTTAATATTCTTTTTAATTCCTCAAGGCTATGATAACCCTGCCTAATCGTCTGTAATATTTCTTGCTCGGTCACTTCCTCACAGCGACAGATTATCGTTTCTGGCAGATGTTTTGTTTTGCTGCGGCTTTTTTTCTTTTTCATTCGTATTGAGAACTTATTCTATCCCAGACCCAGTTTAACATCGAGCCAAAGAATGGAAACCTTGGTTTTGGCAGGAAAAGCAGTTCGGCTTCCTTCAGATTGGCTTTTTCTTTCGCATATTCAATTGCCTGCAAAAATCCTCCAAGTGTATCAACCAAGCCGAGTGACTTTGCCTGGTTTCCGGTCCAGACTCTGCCCTGTCCTACCGAATCAATGTATTCATAACTTTTGTTTCGTCCCTGAGCAACCTTTTCGACAAATTGTCGATTATGTTCATCAACCGCTTTCTTAATTATTTCTCGTTCTACATCGGTTAGTTGGCGGTGGTCGGATTCGGCATCGGCATGTTCACCTCGTTTCACCACCTCGGTCTTCATGCCGATTTTTTCATACAGACCAGAGAGAACCATTTTTAAACTGAAGGCGCCAATCGAACCGGTAATGGTTGTGGGCAGGGCAAATATTTTGTCGCTATTACAGGAGATGTAATAACCACCCGAAGCAGCCACCGGACCCATTGAAACGATTAAGGGTTTCTTGTTTTTGGTGATTTCCAGCTCGTGCCAGATTAAATCGGTAGCAAAACCCTCACCGCCGCCGGTATTCACCCTTAAAACGATTGCTTTGACCGATTTGTCTTTACGTGCTTTTTTAATTGCCTTGGTAATGGTATTTGCACCCATCGCGACATCTCCACTAAAAGGGTCGGTCCCGGATTTGCCGCGAGTGATTGAACCTGAGGCATAGATAACAGCAATCTTTGCCGATTCGGTTTTCCAGTCATTTTTGTGAAATGTTTGTTCAATATAAGATTTATCTGAAATCTTTCGAATTTTTCCAAACCTGGCTTCTAATATCGAATCCAGTTGGTCTTCGTAGGCAAAGGTATCAATCAAACCTTCTTTCTTAGCCGAATCGGCAGAAAAAAAGCCATAATTGATTTTACCTTCAAGGTCCTCTTTAGAAAAACCTCGAGATTTTTCGATACCCTGCAGAAAATATTGGTAATAATCATCCAGGACTGAATTTAATACTTCGCGATAGGCAGGCGATAACGAATCCTCGCTCAAAATCTCAGGCGCTGTTTTATATTTGCCGCTTCTTTCGGATTCGGCTTCGATACCCAATTTTCCTAAGGTTCCTTTTAAAAAGCTGACTTTACTATACATCCCTGGAATATTAACATTACCCAAGGGATGGGATACGATAAAATCGGCAACCGAGGCGAGAAAATAGGTGTTGGTGCTGAGAAACGGAGCATAGACAATTATCTTTTTTCCTTTTGCTTTAAATTCTTGTAAGACTTCTCTTATTTCCGAGGTCTGGGTAAAACTCAGCTGGAAAGATTCGATATTCAAAATTATTCCTACAATGTTATCGTCTTCCTTGACTTTATGCAATAATTTAAGAAGTTCATAGGTAGTTCTTTTCACCCGAGTGCCGAAAAGGGAAAATCCCGGGTTCACATCTTGAATCAAGCCAGAAAGTTTTAATTTGAGATAGCGGGGCTTGGTCGGAGTAACCGATGGTCTAATTTCTTTACTTAAACGTAAATATGCCGAGTGTTCGATGTCTTCTGAAATTTTGGCAAGCTTAGAAGCCGAATAACCGATACCAATTTTACCGAAGCTGACATCGATTCCGAGGCTGAAGGATTTATCGGTCTTAGCCATTCCTCTTAATTCGATGCCAGTGACTGGCTGGTAATGCAGACCAATCCAGGGTTTCTTAATAGAATCGAGTTTTGCATCGGCAAAAATGGTTAGGCGATTACCGAGTGGTCGGATTCCAATACCGGCAATAACCGCTCGCCAGTTTGTTTCGTTGATATCAGGCCAGACCGCAGCCAGAGACAGAGAATTTGACGGTCGAATCATGGTGCCGATACTCCAAAAACTGACATAGCGGCGACTTTCATAGCGGACACCAAATGAAGTTATGTCGCCAAGCTTAATACCCAAACCGAGGCTCCAGCTGGGAGGTGATTCAGGAATCCAGGAAAATCCTAAGGGTCCGAGCTGGCAGACAAAAGAACTGTTATCGCCAAATCGTCCCTGTTTAAAGTTATATAAATAATACAGATTTTGTCCTCGGTTAGTTGCTAAACCTGCCGGATTATAAAACATTGCCAGCGCATCATCGGCAGTTGCCACGGATAAGGGCATGATTGGCGGTGCGCTTAATAATTGGCAAACAATCAATAAAAAGGTCATTTCTACTCCTTTACCCAGTTAGAATTTCTTGGCAAAGATGGGCTTCCTCTTTTTCTGATTAGTAATTCTAACCGGGTTTGTTAATTTAATACTTCTTACTGTATTCCAATATTTCTTAGGGATGGCTATGGTGATTACGGCACAATGGTCAAAAGCTTTACTGGTCAAGACTTTTTCTACTCGGGCGCGACAGACTTTTTTCCCGGTTCGGTCCAGTCCAGAAACGATTTCACCCTTTTCGGGTAGGGGGATAAATTCGTAAGGTAGGGTCAGCGCAGCCTCTTTTTCATTATAATTTTTATTTACGACAAAGATTGCTAATCCTGGACAGCAGGAAATACAGAGGGTACAGCCGTTGCAGAGTTCAAAATTGACTTTTGGGATGTTCGTTATATTGCCCTCGATGGTTATCGCTTTTTTGGGACAAGCTTCGGCACAGGGGTCACACGGAATTTCCTGCACACACTCTACGACCACTACTGGTCCTTTGTTTAGCCGCTGATTAGATGGTAAAAGATTTAGTCGTTTCAAATCAGCACTGGATAAAATTCCGGTTTTCTCATAAGGATGAGTTTTTTCCATAGTTGTCGATAAAGTAACTATAATTATTATAGATGTCAAGATATAATGAGTTGAAGTTTTTAAAAATTTAGTATTGACAATTTTCTTTATTTTCGTATATTACAAAAAAGGAGGCTCCATGAAAGTTCGAAAAGTAAATATCGTTGATAGTAAGTGCGATTCGACTAGATGCAATCAAGAATGTGTCCGAGATGGACCGAATGTTTTTACGATAGATAATAACACTAACAAGGCAAAGGTTAAGGTCCTATCGCCTTTGAATGACAGTCAAGAGGTTGAAGCCGGATATGCAATTGGAAATTGCCCAAAAGAGGCGATTTGGGGACGTGGCGAGGGTGAACCGCCTGGACACCGCCAATAGTTTTAAGCACTGGTCTTAAGAAATAAAATACCGATTCTTCGGTCAAAGATAAATTCTTTCTTTCACGCACCTTTCCCAAAAGTCGTTAAATTGCTTTGCCGATAAAGTCTTTGGGATTTTTGCCAGATAAAGGTATAACTACCAGTATACTAAAAATTGACCTAAAATTTCAGCTACCTGGTTCATTAAACATGCTTGACATTTACCTGTCTTTGTTATAATTCACAAGTGATTTATGAAAATGAAAAATCTTAAAATTGTATTGACATCGGCACTCTTATTATTTAATTGGATTGCCTATTCTCAGGACAGGGGTTCGATTATTAATAAATCCGGATTCTCGGTGGCGGTTGGTTTGAATCAAATCAAAGAAGAAAATCTTCATCCCAAAGTTCACGCCGGTTTATTGTGGAACTTTTCTTATGCCCGGGACAAGCTGAAAAGTAAATTCTCTTCTTTCGGTATAAATATCAGCTATTCGGAAGTAAGAACACAGTTAGAAGACCTGAATAAAACGGTTAATCTGAATCTTTTGTTGCAGTACGGTTATACCTTTAAGCTATTTTCCAGCGAAAAACTCCGGGATTTTTTAGGACCACAAGCCAGGCTGAATTACTCTCTGGCTTTTTACCCAAATTGGGATGAAAGCCATTTGTATTGGGCAGATTATTGGAGTGCGGGAATAACCAACATCTTGGTCTATAATATCAATCCTAAGCAAAACATCATCGCCCGAATCGAAATGCCAATCGTTTCATTATCGAGTCGTCCGGAATTGAACCGACAATATAAAATTGATGAGACCTCATTAACCGGAGTAATCAATAATTTACACAGCAACCTGCAATTTGGTTCGGTCGAGAGAGTATTTTATCTTACGGCTGGTTTTGAATATCAAATCGTGCTTTCCAATCGTATCAGCGAAGCGATTGGT
>JAOUPE010000158.1 GCA_029880025.1 Caldifarciminota bacterium | reverse complement strand
AAGCAAATGATATCTCGGAATTCAATATTCCATTTATCAATATCAGGCTCGATTTAACCTATTTGAGTCTAGTCCTGACTATTCAAGATAATGATTTGAAACTGAACCAGAGCAGGATTGAGATGGCGATGGATATCTACTTTCCGTTTAAGAACAATGCCGGTGACCTGCTTCCGGTGGACCAGAGGAGATTGGCAATTGGTGAGCTGCGGGGCGAACAATTAGAAGGCGCCATTACAATAGATTTCAATGGTCATCTGAACTGGAACCTGCCAGTCTCAATTCCGTTAATCAGAAACAAGCAACTCGATTTGGGTGATGTAATCAAGCTTAAGTTACAGCAAATGGCAATCGAACCCTTACCCTTTGCCTTTGTGTTAAACTGTTCCTTAGGAATCAACATACCAGGAGTTGATGGCGGTGCAATGCTCGAAGGATTTAAGATTTTTCCTTCGGGTGAGGTAAGTTATCCAGTAATTCGTGGAGGTGAATTTAAAATATTAGAGGTATTCAAGGTTTCGGTAGGCTTAATAAGATGGTCGAATAAGGATACGATATTTGCCATGAATCAAGACCAGACAACGGGCGAAGGAGAGGATAGAAATTTTCAAAGAGAATTGCGTGATATTAACTGTAGTTCTTATTTACTAATGCAAGAAGCTTTAATTAATATTGGTCCGGGTGGTAGTGTTGCATCAGGTGATTTTGAGCGTCTTTTGGTCTACAAAACCGGCGAATCAAAAAAGGTCAGCATAATCGGTGCTGATTTGTCCATTACTGGAATGGAACTTTTAGCTGATTTTGATTACTCGAATCCAATTGGAAATTTGAGATTTGCCGGAACCTTAAACATACCTTCCGGTATCGGCTTAACCGCAGTAGGTAAGATTGGTAACCGGGAGGGAAATACGTCTTTAGGGTTATTTGTAGCAGCACGAGGACTTAACATACCAGTTGGTCCAGGTGTTATGTTGACCGGAGTTGGTGGTGGATTCTTTTTATATCCCGAAGAAATTGATTTATCAACCGTCCGGCGTCACTGTGGTTTTCGACGACCCGAAATGGAAAATAAGTTTCAAGAAAAGAAACCCAGAGCTCGTGACCCTGGTGCTTTTGCTTTATTGCTTTACGGTGAAGTTGAAATTGCCGGAACTGATGAACTGGTTTGGGGAAAAGCACTGGTCACCTTAACGACTCGAAGGTTCGATTTGGATGCTGAAGTCAAAGTTTTAAAAGCGACTGATATGGCAGAAGGTCTTTGCTATCTTTCGATTGGCTGGAATCCGGCTTATGCCGAAGGCAGAATTGAAGTTGATGTGGATGTTGTTAATCTGATAACCGGTGAAGGACACTTTGAATTCTATGTCTATTCTTCTGATGCCTGGGGAGTTATGGGTGGTGTTGAATTAGAAGTAATTAGAGTCGTTGATGCTTCAGCCGACTTCTTTGTCGGTAATCCAGGATTTTTATTGGAAATGGAATTTGATTACGGGATTGATATCTATGTCTTGAGCGGCAACATTGATTTTAATGGAATGGTCTGGTATAAACAGGTTGCACCAAAATCCTGGGGAGGATATGCCGGAGTTCATGCTTCAGCCGACATCTTGGGTGGACTGGCTGGTGCGCGTTTTAGTTTAGAGGGCGCTTTGATTGGTGAACCGCATTATCTCATCTATTGTGTCGGGAGTCTAAGCGTCGAGGTGTGTTGGGTAGAAGTCTTTTCAGGCAGTATCTGGGTTTCAATCGGCAGTAATGGATTTGATGGCGGCACCGGCAGAAATTCAAGATATGATGGAATTATTGAAGATGCTCGTGAGGTTGCTGACCAGATGCAAGAAGAAAAAGAAAATGTGAGAGATGCAATAGCGGATGCCCAGGAGTCGATGTATGAATTAAGTAATGAGCAGCGGGAGAAAGCCGGATTGGCATTAGTCGAAGCCGCTGGTTGGCAATACGATTTGTATCGGAGTTGGTTTAATATTGAAGTAAATAATTGGACAAGAAATATTGGTTACTTTCCGGGTATTTTAAGGAGCCAAAGAGATTCAGGAATTTTTGACCCGGTATCTAATGAATTAAAAAGGATGAGGGATTCTTTAAATAGAAAAGAGAGATTAGCCCGCAATTTCATAAATCGCATTGATGATACCCGAAGTGCAGTTGACCGAAGATTAGCTGATTATCGAGCAATCTTAGAAGAACGATTACCAACCATAAGAGAAATTGGTTTCTTAAGAACACCACTTAGAGAAAAGAATCAGCAAAGAGTTATCGTTTCAGGGACCGATACATCATTTACAATTACTCCTCAGATTGGTTTTGATATTAATTATGACCAAGCTGATGAACAGAAGAATAGTGTGAACAATACTAAAGTTGATAATGAACAATATCGTCAAGAATTGTTAAGAATTATCGGAATAATTGATAAGAAACTTGTAAAACTGGATAGCCTCTTATTCTATAGTGACAGGTCTCAAAGAAATAATATGGCACACCTTTGTAGTCTTTATCAGAACGGCTATCGGAGAGTTCTTGATTATTACTGGTATCTGGGTGATTACATTGATAAGAATCAAAACAATGCGGCATCAAAAATTACTTTCTTTAATCGAAGGATCGGAGCAAGAAATTGTAGGTCGATGATTGACTCAGTATTAGATGCCAATGTCAGGTTAATTGACTCTTTGCAATTATTTATTTGGACTGGTGCAAGGCGAGAGCTAATCTATAATGTTCTTCTTGATACTCCGGTCCAAGACTGGCCAGCGGTCCCGAGGCGCCTTGATACCTTACGCACAATGTGGAAAAACTTCGGCGAAGAAATCTGGTATAATATACCAAAAGCCGGTTATCAGAGCATAATACGCTATGCTCAGGTAAGGTGGGATACAATGAAACAAGTCTATAAAAGAAGCACCAACCGTTTCTCTGGTTCCTGGATAGGTTATACTAATTCATTAGACCGAGTTTATACCCGTAAGGCTAAGCTTTATGAATTACTCTATGACCTCCATGACCAATTAGACCTTATGGGTGATGTACCGACTCCCGAGCCAAGAAGATGGGTAATAGTCGAAGGTATGAGACAGGCAATGATACAAAGACCCTTGGATCCTGGACGGATTGGGCCTCTAATCGTGCCAAGGAAAGAACAGTTGGCACGATTGCTAACCAATCCCCAGATTATCAGATTCACTGGTTTTTATCGGTCGGATGAAAACACCCCAACTGGTTTTGGTCGCCTAAACCTCAACTTGGCAGCTACTCACCCGGAAGGAATTGTGGACTACAGCTTCTATCTAAAGAGAGAAACTGAACCAGGAGAAGGTGGAGAGTTCATTTACTATCCAAGGTCTTCCTTTAAAACCCTGGGCAGGAGTAGAAATATCTGGCAGCCTTTCATCTCTGGGATTAATGAACCGGGTAACTATCAAGTTTTCCTACGAGCACGCGGGGCTGGTGGCTATACTATTACCCGGAAAGGAGTCGTTCCGGTTGCTTATCATGGTCCTGAGGTTTCTCCACAGCGAAACAGAATGAATACAACTGATTCAACCCCACCGACCCGACCAATAATAACCACTGACACGCTTATCACCAGCACCGGAGAGATCAATGCGCGCTGGCGTTCGCAAGATGCCGAATCCGGAATTGAAGAGTATCAATATGCGCTTGACAAGTTGGTTTATAGCCAGATCACAAGAACTTATATACCAGTCCCGATTTTGAATTTGACTTCTTCTGGTGGTAGAACGGAAGTGAATATCAGAAATTTGAATCTTAGTCATAACAAAACTCATATTTTGAAGGTCCAGGCAAAGAATGATGTAGGATTATGGAGTGATTTCAGTCAAAAATCAATTAGGGTTGATACATCTCCACCGACTGAACCGACAATTACCGAATTCATTCAATCAACCTATCAACGTAAACCAAATACCGTTTTTACCCGTTGGCAAGAATCAGAAGATTCGGAATCAGGTGTTTTACATTATATGTATTGTTTAGGTAGAAGACCGTCGGGAACTGAAGTAAAGGATTGGGACACGATTCCGCTTTTTCCAAGAATTTTTTATGCCCCTGGACTGCCGATTCGAAATGGTGACACGGTCTTTTTAACACTAAGAGCTTATAATCGGGCTGGTCTCTACAGTCAGGATACAAGTTCCTGTGTATTAAGTTTTACTGATTCTACACCACCTTCAACACTTTCAATTACCAGAGCAACCTATACTAACGATGATTTAACCCTATCAGCCAGTTGGTCAGCATCAGATGCTGAATCAGGTATTTCGGATTATCAGTATCAGATTGAGGAAGAAGTAGTCGTAGGAAGATATCCTGATTTCAAGCGAGTACGTCGGGTCCTGGAATCCTGGACCAGTAATGGAACACAGACCTCGATTCAAAAAATAATTAGCCCAACACCGGCTTACATCAAGGTGAAAGCTATCAATGGTGTTGGCTTGACCGTTGAGAATGAGTTAAGAATTACATTAAGATAAGGAGGAGAAATGTTAAAATATCGAATATCAAATTCCTCCCGATTTCTCTTTTCATGTTTGCTTTTAACGGCTTCACTTTTTGCTCAAACCAAAGCACCGCCGTTTTATGTAATTCCTGATCAAGGAAAAGTATATATAATATTAGCGTC
>JAOUPE010000156.1 GCA_029880025.1 Caldifarciminota bacterium | reverse complement strand
GCAAATAAATAAAATTACTATCCAGCAAAAATTCGCCGGTTAATAGTTCATCGTTTATTTTCAGGTTTTTTAGTTTTGCCACATTACCCGAATGGTTAAAGGGTCGGGAACTTGTTTTTGAATTTTTGGAAAATTTACCGAATTTTAATCCTCGGTTAGTTCCTTCAAAGAAAATTTCTCCGTGCTTTGTCGTGTAGACTACCTTGCCCGCCCGGATAAGTGGTTTTGCTTGGATTGGAATGACTAAATCCTTGGCGGCTGGATTCTGATTTATCGTTTTTAACGTAACGCCACGCTGGTCAAACGATGCTTCATATTTTTTATCCTTGATAACGATTCTTTCGTCTTCTCTTAGCGGATGATGCGAGACCTTTTCAATAATCTCGCTTAGATTGAAAGGAACTTCTTGTGCATAAACCGATGTCCCAATGAAGAGCATCGACATCAGAGTAAATAATATCGCTCTTTTCATTGTCCCTCCTTTCTATTATGCTATTATGAAAGGTGATTTTTTAATCGAATTAACTTCCGGTCAGGGCAAAATTTTAATATTCCTAACCCTTTCTCCATACTTTAAATATAACATTTTTATAAAATTTGTCAATAGATTTTTATTGCTTTTGTCGAAAAGTCTATTATTAATAAAAATATTAGTCGATATTTATAGGTATAAACAAATTCATCTCGTGATTTAACGTTTTAATTTTTAAGAGCTTACCGATATGAATACGGTTAAATTAATTAATGTTCAATCCGACATCAATTTATCTCTTGACAATTGCCAAAAAATCACTATAACTATAGTGTTAGACATTTGTTCTTTGACAATTTGGATTGGCAGGTTTCTTTGCTCAAGCTACTAAGGGCATACGGAGGATGCCTTGGCAGCTAAAGGCGATGAAGGGCGTGGCAAGCTGCGATAAGCGTCGGTGAGGTGCACACAACCTTTGAACCGGCGATTCCCGAATGGGGAAACCCGTAGTCCATAATCGGGCTACATCATCCGATGAATTCATAGTCGGATGAGGCGAACCCGGAGAAGTGAAACATCTCAGTATCCGGAGGAAAAGAAAATAATTATGATTTCCTGAGTAGTGGCGAGCGAAACGGAAATAGCCTAAACCAATTCAGGCGTTAAAGCTGGCAGGTGTTGCCTGGATGGGGTAGTGGGACTTGATTGCGTCAACTGCTATGAGGCGGAGAAGTCAAAAAGATTTCCAAATAGCTGAATCTTCCTGGAAAGGAGAACCAAAGATGGTGATAGTCCAGTAGGCGAAATTTGGAAATCCTTCTTAGGTCAGGTTCCCAAGTACCACGGGACACGTGAAATCCTGTGGGAATCGGTCAAGACCACTTGACAAGGCTAAATACTATGTAGCTGACCGATAGTGCACAAGTACCGTGAGGGAAAGGTGAAAAGAACCCCTGGCGGGGAGTGAAATAGAACCTGAAACCGTATGCCTACAATCAGCGGGAGCTAGCGTAGGTCTTTCCTTCGGGTTCGACCTATGCAGTGACCGCGTGCCTTTTGCATAATGAGCCGGCGAGTTATTCTGTGTAGCAAGGTTAATTTGTTTTACGAAGAAGCCGTAGCGAAAGCGAGTCTGAACAGGGCGTCAAGTTGCATAGAGTAGACCCGAAACCCGGTGAGCTACCCATGGCCAGAATGAACTTCGAGTAAAATCGGAGGGAGGTTCGAACCGGTGGGTCTTGCAATACCCTCGGATGAGCTGTGGGTCGGAGTGAAAGGCTAACCAAACCGGGTGATAGCTGGTTCTCCCCGAAATGCTTTTAGGAGCAGTCTTTTGGGTTTGATGATGGAGGTAGAGCACTGGATGGGCAAGCTCCTGCTAAGCAGGAGCAAACTCAACCAAACTCCGAATGCCATTATTCTTAGACCAAAGGAAAGAGGCGGTGGGGTATAAGCTTCATCGCCGAGAGGGGAATAACCCAGACCATTAGCTAAGGTCCCCAAGTATAGACTAAGTGGAAAAGGATGTGAGATTGCTTAGACAGCTGGGATGTTGGCTTAGAAGCAGCAATCATTTAAAGAGTGCGTAACAGCTCACCAGTCAAGGAATCTTGCGCCGAAAATATATCGGGGCTCAAGTCTATCACCGAAGCTGTGGATGGAGATGAAAAAGGAATAGATGGATACCGCAAGGTTGAATTTTATTCTGGGCGTAAGCCATCGTCTTCGTGGTAGGGGAGCGTTCTGTAGTAGGTCAAAGGTATATCGTGAGGTATACTGGACGAGGCAGAAGTGATTATGCCGGCATGAGTAGCGTTAAATCGGGTGAAAAACCCGGTCACCGTAAACCCAAGGTTTCCTGGGGAAGGTTAATCCGCCCAGGGTCAGTCGGTGCCTAAGCCGAGGCTGAAAAGCGTAGGTGATGGGAAAGCCGTCAATATTCGGCTACCATCTTGGTATCGTTACGAGCTATGGGGTGACGCAGCAAGAAAGGTTGGGCCCGGTGCTGGTCGTCCGGGTCTAAGTTATTGGGATGGGCTGTAGGTAAATCCGCAGCCATAATTCTCGATAGCGAATGGGAGTCCAACGAAAGAAGGACGAACTCAACCTGACTGACTGCCGAGAAAAACCTCTATGCCAGATATCAGGGTGACCGTACCGTAAACCGACACTGGTGGGTAAGGAGAATATCCAAAGGTGCTCGGGTGAGCTCTCGTTAAGGAACTCGGCAATCTAACCCCGTAACTTCGGGAGAAGGGGTCCCAGCACTTATGTAAATAAGTGCTGGGCGCAGTGAAGTGGCTCTACTGACTGTTTAACAAAAACACAGGTCTCTGCTAAGCCGTAAGGCAATGTATAGGGACTGACACCTGCCCGGTGCCGGAAGGTTAAGGAAGGGGCTTATTTCCACTTCGGTGGAGAGAAGGTCTCGACCGAAGCCCCGGTAAACGGCGGCCGTAACTCTAACGGTCCTAAGGTAGCGAAATTCCTTGTCGGGTAAGTTCCGACCTGCACGAATGGTGTAACAAGTGGAGCGCTGTCTTGACGAGAAGCCCGGCGAAATTGTAGTGGCGGTGAAGATGCCGCCTGCCTGCGATCGGACAAAAAGACCCCGTGAACCTTTACTGTAGCCTGTCATTGAATTTTGGCAAATCATGTGTAGGATAGGTGGGAGGCGATGAAGCTTTGGCGCTAGCCAAGGCAGAGCCAACGGTGAAATACCACCCTTGGTTTGTTGGAATTCTAACTCCGACTGTTAACCAGTCGGAAGACATTGGCAGGTGGGCAGTTTGACTGGGGCGGTCGCCTCCTAAATGGTAACGGAGGCGTCTTAAGGTTGGCTCAGCACGGACGGTAACCGTGCGTGGAGTGCAAGGATATAAGCCAGCTTGACTGTGAGACAAACAAGTCGAACAGGGACGAAAGTCGAGCCTAGTGATCCGGTGGTTCCGCGTGGAAGGGCCATCGCTCAACGGATAAAAGGTACTCCGGGGATAACAGGCTGATCGGGCCCAAGAGTTCACATCGACGGCCCGGTTTGGCACCTCGATGTCGGCTCATCGCATCCTGGGGCTGGACAAGGTCCCAAGGGTTGGTCTGTTCGCCCATTAAAGCGGTACGTGAGCTGGGTTCAGAACGTCGTGAGACAGTTCGGACTCTATCCATCGTAGGCGGAGGAGACTTGAG
Source organism: Caldifarciminota bacterium (assembly GCA_029880025.1). Lineage (GTDB taxonomy): Bacteria > Hydrothermota > Tepidihabitantia > Tepidihabitantales > JAOUPE01 > JAOUPE01. Next base: position 1,025 of record JAOUPE010000156.1, on the reverse strand, counting down.
GGGAGCTGTCCTTAGTACGAGAGGACCAGGATGGACATACCTCTGATGTACGAGCTGTACTGCCAAGTGCACCGCTCGGTAGTCAAGTATGGAAGGGATAACCGCTGAAAGCATCTAAGTGGGAAGCCCACCCCAAGATTAGGTCTCACGAGTACTCTTCTGGCAACAGAAGAGATACCCTGAAGGCTCCTGGTAGACTACCAGGTGATAGGTCACAGGTGTAAGTCCGGTAACGGATTCAGCCAAGTGATACTAATCAGCCGTGCGGCTTGATTTTCGGAAACCTGCCAATTCTTAATGATTACAACACTGAATAGCACTGAAATTTCTGAAAACACCGAAGAATAATCGGTGCTTCGGTAAATTCAGTGCTCATCAGTGTTTAATTTCTGATTTCAATTATCCCGGTGGTAATACCGGAGGGGTAACACCTCTTCCCATTCCGAACAGAGTCGTTAAGCCCTCCAGGGCTCATGGTACTGTGTTGGTAACGACACGGGAGAGTAGGTCACCACCGGGTCTTGATTTATATCAAAAATCAAATATCAAATAAGACAATAAAAACGAACGCTTTGACAGATTACTGAAAAACCACGAAAGGCACCAAAAAAACTGGAAATTAAGGATATGATTCTAAATATCTTAGAAATTTCGTGCCTTCTTTGTTTCGTGTTTTCGTAGTAAATAATGAGTTTTTCTCGATTCTTTTATCAATTAAGCAGTGACTAGGGGATAGTGTATAGTGGCTAATGAAGAATGAAAAGAGAGGCGCAAGGTGCCGGGTTGAAAAATCCAACTGACGGGAAATTTCACTGTAATCACCGAAAAAAAACAGCCAGAAGACCGACCCCTAAGTAGCCTCCTAGTTGCCCCTAGGCTACCCAGGCTGCTAGGTTGCTTCCTAAGCAGTCCCCTAACCTGCTCCCTAAGCCGCTCCCCGAAAGCATAGTGCCAAGGGGATAGTGATTAGTGGCTAGTGCAGATGATAACTGGCAGAAGATACCTTCAGAAGCTACTCTAAAAAA
>JAOUPE010000157.1 GCA_029880025.1 Caldifarciminota bacterium | reverse complement strand
AAAAATAACCCAGCCAATATTACATAAAGGTATGGCAGTCGGCGCGGGTCAAACCGGAAGGTCTTGCGGTATCGAGCAAAATTAAAATCGAATTCTTCTGCCGAAAATGATTCAGCCGCAAAATATTCACCACTGCTTAATTCGGCTATGCGTTTAAGCAAATCAGAATTGAGTCTGGTTTCTAACATTTCGATATTAGTCTCGGAGACCCTGAAGTCAGTTTTTGCTTCACCAACCTTAAGCGTATCAAGCCGGGCAACTGCCGTCACCGTATAGTCTTGGGCAAGCAATGCCTCAACCGCTGTCTCGTAGATTCCTGAACTAACCTCAACCATTGGCACCGGATTATGTTTTTTCGATATGAAAAGATTGACATTCAAGCCCTGCCAGGGTCGACCATCTTCTTGATAAGCATGAAAGGTAAAATTTATCGCCTCACCCGCATTATAAATAAGTTGGTCGGTAGCGAGTGAGAACATCTCAAAATCTTTTAATGCCAGAAATCGGCAAAACTGGATTAGAAGCTTGTGGAATTTTTGTTGGGTTGCAGCCAAATCACGACCGTAAAACCCGAAACGCCAAAACGGAAACCCGGTGATTTCTATAACCTTTCCTTTACCAAATTTCCAAAAGCCAATCAGCGGCATTGCTGATGGTTCAGCAACTGCCCAGACCCAGGCTTCCTTTTTGAATTCTTTCACCTCGGCGAGACCGAGTATGGGCGGCGTATTATCCAAAAGATTTTCACCGGCATCGAAGAAGATTGGCACGGTTACTCCTTGCTCATTAAGCTTGGCAAATGTTTCTTTGCGTATTATACGCGAATTATGATTAAATGGCAAAAGGTCAGACAGCATCGGATTCAACCGGGTCTTTTCGCCAAAGAAGAACAATAGTCCACCGCCCTCTCGGACAAAATTGGAAATTTGGTTATTAATGTTATCAGCAAGTCGATTAGCATCGAAATTGTCAATAATCATAACATCACAAGTTGGGCTAAAAACAATATCTTTCATCCCGTGTTCGGTAGTCGTTTGTAACCGGCTGCCCTGAAACGCTATAACCGGCAAAACATCCACTTTTTCCTTTGCCAGTGCCGAAACCATAAAACGCATATTTAGGCTGGGCGAATTGGTTAAAACGATAATCTTCAATTTACTTTTCAACACATTGATGCCAAATTCTTTTTCATTGTTGGAATAGTTATCTTCTTCCTCAAAGCCGCTCACCTTTACCTTATATATCATTTTACCAATCTCGTCTGGAACTACCCAAAAGTTCAGCTCTTGCTCAGCTCTGACATCGGTTAGTATAACATTTTGACTTTTTAACTCAGTATTCCCTTGAACCAGAGATACTTTTGCCTTCTTATTATCTAAGCCTTGGCTCATAATCCGTACTGTTATATTTGCCGTATCTTCAAGAAAGATGCGTTTTGGTGCGTTCAATCGGCTGATTGCAACATCGTGTTCAACGGTTTTACCGAAGCCCACCGCATAAACTGGAAAAGGTACTTGCGCCGCTACTAAGTAGGGGTCAGACATTGTATTGTGCTGACCATCGCTAAGCATAACGACTGCCCCTGGTTCTTTTTTTTCCGCCATCGTCAGAGTCTTGGCAATATCGGTCTTTTCGCCCAGGAACTCAATACGCTCCAGGTCAACCGCACCAATAATCGAATCGGCAAACGACTGGTATTGAGTTTTATGCTTGGCATACTGTTTAAAATTGGTGATAAACTCTTTTACCGATTCGAGTTTATCTTTCATGCTGGGTGAAATATCAACCAACAACAACAATGGAGTCTTAGCCGATTTAACCAAAGAAAAGTTAATGATATTACCGATGAGTATAAAACTTAAGCAGACAACCACTAAAATTCGGAAAACAAATAGCCAGCCGAATTTTTTAATGGCTAGGTCCTTACGATAAATCAGTATCGCAAGAACCAGTAATATTAAACTAACGAAGATACCAATCAAAGTATTCGGCTAAAGAATCAGGATAAACCTCGAGCCTCAATTCCTTGAGGTCGGTGTCAAAATCCTGGCTTTTACCACTCAGGTCAACCCGATTATCGAAATTTGTATCGGCTAATACCAGCACGTCATAAATTCCTTTTCGAACCTGTATCGCAAAAGAACCAATCGAATCGGTTATTGCCAAAGCCATTGGGTCCTTATCATCCTGGGTCTTTGCGAATATCACTATTCCATCGGTAACCGCTTTGTCCTTATCACTAACGACCCCGGTAACCAATACTGTATTGAGCAGCGAATCGGATGTAAAAAATGTAAATCCAGGGGAAATGAGTCGATTCTCTTCAAAATCAAACACCGAACACAGAAGAGTAAAATAGACAATTGTATCTAATCCTAAAGAATCCTCCAAATAGAATGTCAATCTTTTATGGTCTGGATGCCAGCGCGTCTGAAAACGATTCTTTATATTTTTTGGCAGGATCAGCCAATAAATAGGTAAAATCGTATCAATTTCTTCTGAGAATTGTAATTCAAGCCGGACCGCTTCTCTCTGTTTTGTAGCACCCAGTTTTGGGCTGATTCCGCTGATTCTTGGTGGAACAGTATCCTCTAAGGTGCTGCCGAAAAATCGGGCAGCAATCTTTGTTCGATTCTCTGCCAGATCGGATACCCGGGCTGCCAGGGAATACCGTATCGACTGCTGCTTTTGTGTTATCAAGGTTATAAAATTACCCTTTCTACCAAGCGAGATTTCTTTGACCGCTAAAGTCTCATTGCTGGTCGAAATTATTATAATACTATCTGGACTAATCGTTTCGGTTAAAATATCTTCATTGAATTTGAGATTTATTTTAGTTCGGTTTATGACCTCTACTTCTTGAAGTCGGGGCGCAAAACGGTCTGGACTCGGTGGCAACATTTTTAAAGCACAGGCAAAAAATCCCAGGATTAATAATAAGAATCTGATTTTCATTAAGTGATTCTATGTATCCTGAATAAAAAGTCAAGGTGACCGGACCGGTCTTAAATTAAAATTGAGCGAGTCTTAAAACTGACTTGACTTCTCAATTATATCCTTTATGCTGATTTTAAATGGATATTTACCAAGCCGTTCTGAATCGACACAGCGCTCGAAGATTTAAACCAGATAACATAACTGATGAATTAATCGCTAAAGTTTTAGAAGCCGCCCGCTGGGCACCTTCCTGGCGCAATAATCAGTGCTGGCAATTTATCATAATTAGAGACAAACCGGTTATCGAAATACTGTTCAAAGGCTCGTCCGGCAAATTTTTTAACGCTCCGGTTTATATCGTTGCCTGTGCTGACCCAACCAAATCGGGTAAACGAGAAGGTATTGATTATTATATTGCCGATGTTGCCAGCGCCATCGAGAATCTGCTTTTAGCTGCTACCGCCGAAGGACTCGGCACCTGCTGGATTGGTGCTATTTCTCATGAGGAATCTATTCGTCAAATCCTTGAAATTCCTTCACCCCTGAGAGTAGTTGCTATCATTCCACTCGGTTTTCCGGCAGAAGATTTCGCTGCCAGGACTCGTAATTTTGTCACCAATCTCATTATCCGAAATCGTTCCCGAAAAGAATTATCCGAGTTCTGCCATATGAATAAATTCGGCAATCGCTTTTCCATACGGACATGAGAATCGCTTTAGCTCAAATCAACACTACGGTCGGTGACCTTAATGGCAACACAAAAAAGATAATTGACCGAATCGAAGCCGCCAAAAAGAAAAAGGCTGATTTGGTCGTATTCCCGGAATTAGCAATTACCGGTTATCCGCCCAAAGACCTGCTGTTAAAAAAAGTCTTCATCTTAGAAACTCAGAATCGTTTATCCGAAATTATCCAGGCATCTTCTGGTATCGGCGTAATTGTTGGTGGGGTCAGTCATTGGCCGGGCGAACGGACCCCAATCGATGTGTACGATATCTCAATGGCGGCTCATTTCACTGGAATGACTTTAACCAATACCGCCTTTTTGCTTGACAATCAAAAAAATATTGGCACCCACGAAAAAATATGGCTGCCGAGCCATGATGTCTTTGATGAGAAAAGGTATTTTGAACCAGGAAAAGAAATTAAAATCTTCCCTTTTCGCGATAAAAAAATCGGCATAAACATCTGCGAAGATTTATGGATTGACGATGGTCCAACTGACCAACAAGTAAAAAAGGGTGCGGATATAATCCTTATCATTTCAGCCTCACCGTTTTTCGTTGGCAAATGGCAGGTGCGAAAGGAATTGGTCAGGAAACGTGCGATTGCCAGCAATGTTCCAATTTTATATGTTAATCTCGTGGGAGGACAGGACGATTTAATCTTTGACGGTGGTAGTTTTGCCTGTGATAATAAAGGTAATTTGATTGGTCTGACCAAACATTTTGCTGAGGACTTATTAGTGATTGACCTTGATTCAGCCCGCGCGATAAAAGACATAGTAGAATCTGAAGAAACCGAAGTCTTCGATGCCTTAGTCTTGGGGCTACGCGACTATGTCGACAAGAATCGTTTTCCTAAGGTCGTATTAGGTCTTTCCGGTGGAATTGATTCGGCTTTGGTTTGCGTCTTAGCCAAGGAAGCGCTGGGCAAAGACCGTGTAGTGGGCGTGGTGATGCCCAGTCCATTTTCATCTGAATCGAGTGTCAAAGATGCCTATAACCTCGCCCAAAATCTGCCGAT
>JAOUPE010000155.1 GCA_029880025.1 Caldifarciminota bacterium | reverse complement strand
AGCTTCGGGAGCAACCTAGGGAGCAGCCTCGGGAACAGACAGGGGGGCTGAAAGATATCAACCGTTTAAGACCCCTAAGTAACCTGGGGGGTTGGTTCGGGGGCTGGTTCCCCTCAGGAGGATTTTTCAACCGGACTTCTTCAGCCTCTCTTTTTCTATATTCACTAACCACTAGTCACTATCCACTTAACACTGCCTTTTCGGGGGCTACTTAGGTAGCTGCCTTCTTTAAATCCGAAATCCCAATTTCGAAATCCGAAATAAATCCCAAATCCAAAGTTCCAATGTTCTAAATCAATTGGTATATGATTTAGTGCTTTGGATTAAGTAACTTATACTAACCTTTATATCTGTTGATATATTTATTTCGTGTTTTTGTGCTAAAAGATATTTTTTCTCAATAGTCTCTACTAAGCCTTGACAGAATATGCCTAAGATGCTATTATTAATTAAATTGCCTGTAAATATACAGGCAGGGGAGGCAGCGATGAAGTTATTGGCTAGTTTTGTTGTCTGCTTTTTAGTAAATACACTTATTGCCGGACCAATCACAACCGGTAAATCATTGGTTGAATCAGGAAAAGTAATTTCCCAACAAACAAGCGTTATCGAAGAAGAATTTTTACTTGAACGTGAGATGTTACAGAATCCCGGGTTTGAAACCGGTTTACTTTATCCCTGGACAACCAATAACTGGATTGTTGATACGATTTATCCGCATCAAGGAAGATATTGCGCTTCGGTTGTCGGTAACTACTGGATTCGACAGGATATTCATCCAATTTTCACAGCTTTTCTATCGCATATAACGTTCTGGGCACGTCAGCCTGAAGCACCAGCCGCACAGGCTTATGATTTTATTTATAGCGACAGCACAATCGAAGAGTTTGTTCATTATCCTACTGCAGACTGGGCTCAATATGACGTAACTGCAAATCTCAACCAACAAAAGGTTCTTGTTGCTTTCCAGCTCTGGGGTTATTCAGGAGGCGGTCCAAATCCAGATAGCACTTATATTGACGATGTCTCTATTACCCGAATTGTAGATGTTGGAATCGCCGCAGTCATATCACCGGTCGGAGATACTTTTCAATTAAATGACACTATTAGACCAATGATTATTGTGCAAAACTACGGACAATTTCCCGAGTCTATCTGGGTTTGGTGTCGGATTGAACATACCTGTTCAACTCATATATACCGGGACAGCTCTTTGAAGATTCTACAAATTGGAATGAGTGATACTGTTGGTTTCAATATTTGGACACCAAGATATACTGGTCAACACCGGTTCAGGTTCGAGCTTAGTCCGAATGACACAACCCCATGGTTTTACTTCTGGGTTGTGGAAGGTATTGCGATAAAAGAAAATAACGATTCCTTAATTAGTAACAAGGTGATAGTCCGACCAACCATTGGTAAGTCTTTTGAGTTTTTATGGACTTGTGAAAATAAAGTTCCTAAAGTTTTGAAAATTTATAATGCAACCGGAAAGTTAGTCTGGACCAAGAAGTTTTCAACCGAAGAAATAATATCTATTCAATGGTATGGTAAAGACCAGTTAGGTAGAGATGTATCACCAGGCGTCTATATAGCAAGAATAGGCTATGTTACTAAACGTATAATTCTGTCAAAATAGAATAAACCAGCGATAAGAAACCACACGATTTCACAGATTTACACAAGATGAAGAGAAACGAATATCACAGAAGATTCTGAAATTACTGAATTTTCTCTGAATATTCTGTGTTTTCAGTGGTTAATTTCCTTTTTTTAATCTGGTGAAAATCTCGTGTCAATCTCGTGGTTTGTTTTTTATCTGTGGTTATGTCTGGATTCAGAAAATAAATAAAAATATTAATTGCTACTAACCTAATTTTTGGTATATTTTTATTGAATGGTAATAAAGGGAGAAGCTTATAAAAAATATTTAGTAATAGTTCTTATAGCGATTCTATCGCCAGAAATTCTAATCGGTTGGCAGGAGATCTGCTTTATATCGAAAAGCTTCGTTAATTAATAAGAGCTTAAGCTTTTAGGCGATAAACGGTTTCAAAAGAACTGAACAAATCAAGATATTGTTCTAAGAGCCGGCTCATCAGAAACTTCTCTCTTACCGTCTCTTTTCCCTTTTTACCCATCTGTTCCCGAAGTTTCTTGTTTTTGAGTAATTTGACTAATCGGTCTGCTGCCTCATTGATTGATGAGACCAGAAAACCATTTATCCCATCCTCAATCTGGTAACGGATTCCACCCGCATCACCGCCAATAACCGGAGTTCCTTTCCACATCGCCTCTGCCACGGTTAAACCAAAACCTTCGCGTATCGATTTCTGGAAAACAACCGCTGCTTTACGCTGCAAGGCATTGACCAATGCGGTATCCTGACGGCTGAGAATAATAATTCGTTCTTCCTGCTGCTTTAGTAATGATTTGTAGACTTCTTCACCCTCTGGGTCATCCAAAGCAACATCTCCTAAAAGAACTAAAGTACATTCGACTTTTTTTCTTGCCAGTTTGTAAACCTGAATAACCCCTTCTGGGTCTTTCCAGCGGTCAAAACGCGAGACCTGAACTACTAATGGCAAGTCGGTTGGAATGCGATAGTGGCATAAACGTTCATCGATTTCTTCTTTACTCAGTTCTCGATTCTTAATCGAAAACGGGTCAATCGCCGGCATAAAGAATAATTGGGGAGTTTTGAGCCGTTTTTTATATTCTTTGATACTGAAAATAACTGCATCATACTTTTCAATGAAAGGGGTTAAATATTTCCAGAGTTCAGGATTGGGATTGGATAAATCGATATGGCAGCGCCAAATCCAGGGTCCTTTTTTCTTGTAATGGTCAATCATAGCCAGAGGCTGGGGGTCATGAATGATTACTACATCATGGTCTAAATGGTTTCGGATTGAATTTTCATAGATGACCTCTTCATAGATTTGTAACTTGCGATGGGTAAGGTTAATTTTTCCACCCTGCAGAGCATTGTGCATCTTTTTGGTGATACTGAAGAAATCAGGCGAACCCTGTATCATCCGCCAGCCGGTTCTTACCCCGACACTGTTCATTAATAATGAAAGGGAAGATAATAGCTCGGCAACGCCACCACCATAATAGGTTGAATTGACATGAGTAACATGTAAATTTCTAAATGGTCGGGCTTTTTCTTTAATACGGGCTACTGAATCTTTGCCAATATATTTTGCGTAATCGTCAATTTGAATTAGACTTTGATGTTTGTTCATCAACTCTTTTTATTTAATAGCGAAATATCGCAGCTATCGGCAAGTTGTTAGGTATTTTTTCAGGTTTCACCGCATACACAGCTCCTTGATTCAAGAGTGTATGAATTGCAGCGAGGTCAGATAAATCTTCATCATCCGGCTCGGCTTTTGGATGCAAATGGACCTTATTTTGGCTCGAATCAAATTTTCCCCACTGTTGAATGTCAAGAGAGACAAACAATAATTCAACTCGTCCTTGATAAGCTGCCGGTATGATTAGTTTGATGTCATCCGAAGCTTGACCAGTGCCAGCAAGTTCTTTATACTGGGCTGCGGCATCATTTTGTGACTTTAGAAAAATAGGCTGGACAATTGTCCAAACTTTATCATGCAATTCTTTAGCGCTAAGTAAATCCGGGTTGCCTGGAATTTCTTTATCTATTAAATGAGGATATGTATTCGCTTCCTTGTAAATTGGGAAAAGATATTCGACACCGGCAAACACTAAAGGTGCTCGTTCTTCTTTGAGCAAATCGTGCAATCCTTTATCAATCTGCTGGAAATATTGGTGAATATGTTCTTTGTTGTCTTCGATACCGGCGCCATAAAATATAGCTCCCCGTTTTCCGGTCCTACTCGGACCTCCAGTAAAGGATTGTAGCTGTTTTTTAAAAGTGTCATATTTCAGCGCCTCAGCAAGACTCTTGGGTAGATTTTCCAGAGCGACTTCGCTAACACTATAGTGGGTACCTAGAAGCAGTCTGATCGCATTTTGACTGACGACTAATATATAGAACCGACCTTCTTGACTGAATAGAGGAAGAAGCGGCTTGATATGAAAACGGTCAGTAACCACTACTAATTCCTCAAACCCGAATGGGAGACGATAATGGCGAAATGTATCGGAAGAGATAAATACCGCAAGACCGTCGCTTTGGTTCGACCAGAAAAGTTCATCTTGTAAAAGTTTTTGTCCGGGTTCGAGCATTTTCTGCACTTCGGAAGCATGAATTCCTGCCGCCTGGAGGTGATTTTCAGCTTCTTTTATCAAATTCTTGAATCGGATTAAGTTTTGTCGGGTCTCTTTTCCGGTTCGGTAAGTGGAAATATAAATTGACACACATAGACCTTTGGATCTTTTTAGTAGCAACTTTAAATCTTCTCTTGTCAGTAAATTCATTATACTTAATCTCCTTTTTGCTCAAATTTTGATTTTATCTTGTTTCGTCTATCAGACTATCTTTAATAATCATTCAATCTATTACACTAAGCAGTTTTCCTGGGAATTCGAATCGTCAGTACTGGATGTGAGGCAATTCGAACCACCTTTTCGGTAACCGAGCCAGAGATTAGATGGCGAAAACCGGTTCTGCCATGAGTTGCTATTACAATCAGGTCGACATTATTTTCTTCGGCAACCCGGACTATTTCGTCCGCCGCAAGACCATAGGCGACAAC
>JAOUPE010000154.1 GCA_029880025.1 Caldifarciminota bacterium | reverse complement strand
GGTGTTAGAGCCGGGCAGATACTGCCAGAACTCTAAGGTATTACCTCCTTTAATCGCATAAATCGTAGAATCAGCAAAAACCATCGCTCCGCCATTTTTAACTTTCTTTTTCTTGCCGGAATTTCCGATGATTGGTAAAGTCTGTTTCTCAGTCCAGACATCAGCATTTATATCATAAGCATAAAATTCATTAGTTTTACTTTTTAGGGCATAAATTGTATTATTTCCATCATAAACAATACAACTACCGTCTTTGTAACATTTCTCGCTTGGCAGAATCGGTGCATCTTTTCTCTTTAGCCAGGTATCTTGATTTGAATAATAAACCCAGAACTCATTGGTCTTGCTCCCTTTTAAGAGATAGACAAAATCTGAATCTGCTTTATTTACAAATGCCAGTCCAGTCCCGCCTTTAAGACTGATATCTGAGCCGGAAGGAACATCCTTCAGTCTTTTCCAGGAATCGCCATTTACATAATATGCCCAGAATTCAAAAGTCTTATTGCCGCGGGTTGCATAAATGATACCATTGCCATAAGTAAGGGCAGCACCTTTCTTTACAAGTTTCTTAGCGGTAACTGTTGGTAGTGAACATTTTGGAGTCCAAGTTTGATTTGTAATATCAAAGGCATAAAATTCATTTGTCTTGTTACCTTTAAAAGCAAAGATTAGGCTATCCGGAACTACGACCAAAGACCCGCCGTCTTTTATTTTTTTCTTTCTTAGACCTTCAGGCATCGGTCTGGTCCGAGTCCAGATATAAGTAGAATATTTTATGGTTACGCAGTCATAATCAGGACCGCCAGCCTCACCTGTAACATAGGCATAACCCGCCTTATCTACTGCTATATCATAAGCGTAGTTCCAGTTCCACCAGTCTGGCAAAGGGTCATAATAATACAGTGCGACCCATTGTTCTTCACCTTCTGACCCATATCTTATAGTGCTGTAATAAGACGTCGAGGCCGAACCATAGTCATTAATACAAACTCCGGTTACATATACATTTCCAGAGTTGTCAAGGGCAAGTCCGCCGTAAGGGAGGTCGTCACTATGCGACCACGGTCCGTTGTACCTTGCGGTCCATATTTCTCTGCCAGTCGAATCGTATTTTATTGTAAGATAGTCGCCATAAGGGCGATTGTAGTAAGCGCTGATACCAGTAACATAGACATTGCTATTGCTATCCACTTCGATTTCAAAAGCACAGTCTTGATAGTTGCCCGGTCCATTGTATCTTCTTACCCACTGTTCTTGTCCGGTTGAATCATATTTTATTGTTAAATAATCAATATTCCAGACTTCACGCCATTCTGCGCCCGTTACATAGACATTCCCTTTTTCATCAACCGCTAGTGCATAACCTTGGGCAGCCTCAATACCGTCATACCTTGCTGCCCATTGTTCCTGACCTAATGAATCATATTTTATCGTAAGACAACGCAAAAAACCTCCATAGCCGGTTACAAAAATGTAACCTTCACGAATTTTTATATCTGAAAATAGAACATCCGCTATTCCCGTGTATCTGGCTACCCACACTTCCTGTCCCAGAGAGTCATATTTTATCGTTATCCCATCAGTACCAGTTACATAGACATTTCCTTGATTATCAACCGCTACTTTCATTCCATAGCCAAAAATTATTGGACCATATTCGGATACCCATTGCAAAATTCCTTGAGCATTATATTTTACTGTTCCGATATAAGAAGAATCGTTAAAGAAACCTCTAACGCAACCCGTGACATAAACATTGCCGTTATTGTCAACCGCAATCGCCTTTGCTTCATCATAAATATAACCGGGAGCGCCGTATATCCTACTCCACTCTTCCTGCCCGGCTGAATTATATTTTATTGTTAGCATATCGCTACGGCTGGCAAAGGGATCTTGGTTTGCGTAACCGGTAACATAAACATTACCTTGACTGTCGATGGCTATCGCAGAACCACGGTCCAGTCCATTTACTGGACCGTTATACCTTGCCACCCATTGTTCAATCTGAGCAAATAAAAGAATAGGAAATACTAACAATAAGAGGAATATAGCCCTCAAAATTCTAAGCTGTAACATCTTATGTTCCTTCATCAAAACTTTAACTCAAAATCACTTCTTGTTAAACATTTGCACTAAGCTTTAATTCAATATCGGAAAATAGAGAGCCACTTCCCGGATTTCTTTCTATGAAGCGTCGGCGACAGTTGCCCAAATCCTTGGTTTATATAATAATAAAGTCCAGGCAAGAATTCCTGTAACTTCATTATCCAAGACCAACCATAGTTAATCAGCACAACTTAGTCTCCTATATAAAGCGAGCAATTATATGAATGTTTTAATTTTTGTCAAGTAATAAATTTATGCTGATTTAATGAATAACTCATTTATTTTACAAATAGTTACCAGATTGATGTTTTTTGCTTAATTAAAAATCAGGGCAGGGTGTACAAACTGCTATAACTCTTGCAATCCTTGCCATGCCCAAAATCTAACAGAAAAAGAAACAGCCGTCAAAAGATAATACGGGAAGTTCCCCCAGATTTCTCTTTATCTTCTACTCTGTACTCGTTTAATATTTGCTGCCATTCTTTTTCAAAGCGGGATTTCATTATTTGTTTATTCGGTTCGGACAGGAACGAAGCTTTGATACTATTCAGGCTCAAGCGTTTCAGGTCTTTTATCGTAAAACCAAGTTTCTGAACCAATGCTAAATATTCCTGGCTGATGTTAGTATTGAACATGGTAGGGTCGTCTGAATTAACTGTCACCATTAACCCTTGCTTGAAATATTGTTTTATCGGATGAACATCTAAAGATGGGCAGACCCCGGTCCTCAGGTTGCTAATCAAACACATTTCCAGAGGGATTTGTTTTTGTTTTAGCCGAGCTAAGAGTTTGGGGTCTTCATAGGCTCTAAAGCCATGCCCAATCCGTTCTACCCCCAGTTTTTCAATTACCGTCCATATCGATTCTGCACCGGCTGCTTCGCCAGCATGAGCGGTTAGTCGGAAGCCTCGTTCTTTTGCTTCTTGATAAACCGAAACATAAGGGGCGGCTGGATATTTTTGTTCACTGCCGCCAAGCCCAATACCGATAACACCTTTGCCCAGGTAAGGCGTAACCTGTTTTAGGCGCTGCATCGCTATTTCTATTCCATCACCTCTTATGACATCTAAAATCAGTTCACTTTGAATGCCAAAGTCATGATATGCTTTTTGTTTGCCTTTAATCAAATATTCGGTAATCCCTGGGGTCGACATTCCTTGTTTGAAATAATCACCCGGTGAATAGAACGCCTCAACATACTTGACGTTTTGTTTGCTAAGGCTGGCTAATACCTGGTAGGCGATAGGCTCAAAGTCTTTTTCTTGTTGGATGAAGCTATTCTTCCAAATCCATATTTCAATAAAATGGGCAAAATCGATATAAGTGAGCTTCTTACGTAAATCATTAAGGTTCTTGATTGAGGTATCTTTTCCCTGGCTCTGGATTAGATTAAACAGGGTCTCTAAGGGTATGGCTCCTTCCAGATGGAGATGAAGCTCTATCTTTGGTATCGCCATTACCAATTCTACCAATTTGTCAGTGAAACCTAAATTCATTAAATATTTTTTAAGTTAATTGCGATTTCACATAACTTTTTTAAATTTTTGCCATACTATTTTTTAGCCCGGGAGTAATATTTTTGGGTTATGGCGGCGTATCCTTTTTCGCCTCGTTTTATACGCAATTTTAGCCATCCTTCAAACCCGAGTTTTTCGAATTGTTCATAATCAAGCAGTTTGTTGGGATATTTTTCCAAAAGCCAGGAAAAATGCTCACAAGCAAAATCTTTACATTCGTAACATATCTCAATTCCTCGCTCTTTAGCACAGGATTTAATCTTGCACGGTGCGCCGCCACCCTGTTTACAGGGTTCTTGACAGTAACAGCTGCTATTCTCCTGGCTGAAATATTCCAAGCCCTTGATGAAATCATCATAATTAAAATCTAATTGGACAGCCTTGGGCAGCCAATCTGAATAGCCAGCCGACTTGATTATTTCTAAAAGTTCTTGGGCAACCATGGCATAAATCCTGCCTTTATACATTCCACAATCACCACAAAATGCACCACAATAACCGACCATTTTTTTTGCCTCATTGATATCTAACATATTCGCCTCCTTTTTTATAGGAACTTCTCGATTATAACCTCGTCGACATATTTGTTGCCAAACCTGGCTTGTCTTTTTGCGATTCCGGCAATCCGAAATCCAAGCTTTTTGTAAAAATTAAGAGCCGAGGGGTTATCTCGTCTTACATAAGTGAATAGCTTTTCATATCCTTTATCTATCGCAGCTTTAAAGGTAGCTTTAGACAGATAGGTGCCGATTCCTTGTCGGCGTTTTGATAGTTCGACATAGGTTCCCAGAGTAGCTACGTGTTTAAATGCTTTCGAATATTTGCCAAACGGTTCTAAAACCTGAAAACCGACTATCCGCTTATCCTTACCTGATTCTGCAACAAGGAAAATCCCTTGCTTTGGGAAATTTGCGATAAACATTTTTTCAGCCGGCAAAGTTATCGGCTGGTCAAGGACCGTGTAAATACCGGCTTTAATCATTGGGTTAAGAATATTGATAATCTTCCTGGCATCGCCAATTCGGACTTTACGAATTCGTAAATCCCTGACCGATTTATTTCGAA
>JAOUPE010000153.1 GCA_029880025.1 Caldifarciminota bacterium | reverse complement strand
GACCCGCCTTAATCACTCTTGTCGGTTCGGTGCTTGGTGTATTCTTCATTTTCGATCTGGTTCGACTCTTGAACGCTCGGGTGAATCGATATCTGGTTCAGGAGATTCGGGATGTGTTTGTGCTATTTAAAGAAGGCGAGGCGATGCGATTTTCTTCGATGACCCTTTTCTTATTTGGTTGTTTTCTCAGTTTTCTGCTTTTTCCAGGATGGATTGCGTTTGCCGCAGTCACCTTTCTTATCTTTGGTGATATGGCAGCAGTCTTAACTGGCATGGCATATGGCAGACATCGTCTATTTAATAAGACCTGGGAAGGAACCCTGGCGTATTTAATCACCTGTATCGTCGCCGGCTATATAATTCACCTTCATTTAAATGTTCCGCTTCTTTTAATCTTGGCTGGAGGAGTAATCGCTTCTTTTATTGAAGTGTTACCATTAGGCGTCGATGACAACCTGACCACACCGGTAATATCCGGGGCGATAATGTCCATCGGCTATCATCTCTTTTAATCATCTCCCAAATAGTCTTTGAAATGAAAGGAATAAATTCGAAGCGATAATGGTATATATAAAACGAAAGGAGTCGATATGAGAAAAATTACCTTACTGCTAATCTGTGCGGTAGCACTATTTGCCGATGGTGTAATAATTCCGATGCCGCCAAGACCGCCATGGCATGGAAAGACTAGGTATCTCACTATGAAAGACCATCAGGTGAAGATAAATATTCTTAATAATATCTGCCAGGTTGAAGTAGACGAAACCTTTTATAATCCATACGATTTTCAGATTGAAGGAGAATATATATTTCCCTTACCCAAAGGTGCGATGCCGTCAAAATTTTCGCTTATCGTCAATGGCAAGGAAATTAAAGGCGAAGTTTTAGAACGGGACCAGGCACGCCGGATTTACGAGAGTATTGTCCGCCGGATGCAAGACCCGGCACTCTTAGAATACTACGAGCATAATCTATTCCGGGCAAAAGTATTCCCAATCCTGGCTAAAAAGGATGTAAAAACTTCGATTCGCTACGAATACGAGCTGCCCCGGAAAGAAGATTTTTATGAAGTCTTCTATCCCTTCAAGATTGAAGGGGTATCACCCGAACCAATCGATAATGTGGTAATCAGTTTTAATATAGCAACCGAACTTCCAATCAAGCAGGTATTTTCACCGACTCACAAGATTGATGTTGTCAAAGAGGAGAAAACGGCAAAAGGTGCTTATGAAGAAACTAAAGTTAAACCGGATAAAGATTTTATTCTCTATTACTCGGTATCGAGAAAAGAATTTGACCTTTCCCTGCTCACCTATAAAAAAGAAGAAGATGGGTTCTTTCTGCTTGGTTTAAGCACACCGGCTGAACCGACCAAGCAAGAGATTTTACCGAAAGATATTGTCTTTGTCGTTGATGTCTCAGGTTCGATGTCGGGCGAGAAGATTCAACAGGCAAAGAACGGGTTGAATTTCTTTGTCCAACATCTAAATCCAGCTGACCGGTTTAACATTATCGCATTCTCTTCGGATATCAATGCGTTCAAAAATGGACTGGTTTTAGCAGCCAAAAATAATATCGAAGAGGCAAGCAGATTCATAAAAGAACTTCAAGCACAGGGTGGCACCAATATCAATGATGCGTTGATAAAAGGATTAGAGATGTTAGGCGAAAAACAACCTTCCTATTTGTTATTTCTTACTGATGGCTTACCTACTGTGGGCATTACAAAGCTTGATGAAATAATAAAGAATGCCAAAGAAAATCTTGAGCGAGAACGTCTGTTTGTATTCGGGGTCGGTTATGATGTGAATACTATCCTGCTTGATATGCTCTCTAAAGAAGGCAAAGGAGTGAGCGAATACATCGAACCGGCTGAGGATTTAGAAATCGCAATCTCATCTTTATACAGTAAGATAATGTATCCGGCTTTGGAAAGTCCAAATATCGAGTTTAAGAATATTGATGTATATAAACTACATCCCTCAGATTTAGGCGACCTTTTTTATGGACAGGATGTGATAATTGCCGGCAGATATAAGAAATCAGGAAATGGACAGGTGATACTTAAAGGAAAGAAAAAAGAAAAAGCGATTGTTTTAGAAGAAGGCTTTAATTTCCCGGATAAATCAGAAGAACTTGATTTCATCCCGCTCATCTGGGCAAGAAAACGGGTTGGGAATTTGCTCTCTGAAATTCGTCTGCATGGTGAAAACAAGGAACTGACTGATGAGGTTATTGCGCTTGGCAAGAAATACGGAATTGTGACCCCTTATACTTCTTATTTAGTAAGAGAAGAGGAGAGAGCAGCACTACCTCTTGCCGCAGAGCGACCGGCATATTTAAGAGATGCTGTTAGCGGCAGTTCTGGTGTAAGGATAGCAAAAAAGCTTGGGCGTATGAAAAGCGAAATAGCCGAGACCGAACCAAGTTTAATCTCAATAAAACAGGTCGGAGAAAAAACTTTTTATCTTAAAGACGGCATCTATGTCGATGCTGAATACAAAGAAGGGATGAAGACCAAAGAGATAAAATTCGACTCTTCTGAATATTTTGAACTGCTCAAAAAATATCCTGAATATGCCCGATATTTCTCGATAAGTTCTAAAATAATAGTGGTGATTAAAGGGGTCGGATATAAGATTGTAGAACAATCATAAGCTTTCTAAAATCGATGGCAAAAATTATTCCTTATATTTAATTTATTCAAGTTTTATCATCTTTCTGACCTCCTTGAATTCATTTGCCTGGATGCGATAGAAATAGATTCCTTTTGCAACCTCTTTTCCTTTCTCATCATGACCATTCCAGATGGCTTGGTAGAATCCTGGCTGCTCGATTCCTGGATTCAAGGTCCGAACCAGAACTCCGGAAGCGTTATAGATTTCTAATTTAACAGCACATTCTTTAGGCAAGGCATAACGGATAAGAGTCTTGGAACCAAAAGGATTAGGTAAATTATTTTCCAAGGTAAAAACCTTAGGCAAAGGCTGAATATAAGATGAGTCAGAAATCCCAAGCAAACGTCGGACTCGAACCGAATCTCTAACCAGGTCATTAACATTATTTGTATCACTTGCTAAAACGGTTGAGCATTTAACGGTGTGAGTGCCAACCTGAATTGCATCCCAGGATGTAAATTCAACCGTATCAATCAATCCAGCCCCTAAGGTTAAAATTACTGCATCGGAATAAAAGTTGCCGATTTTAAACCTTGTTACAAAGTTTTCTTGAATTGTACCAAAATTCTTGACTACTGCTTTAGGAATCACCACTGTGCCAGAATCTATTACGCCAATTGGAGCCAGGATACTTAGTATACCGACATCATGGACTGGCAGGCTAACTACTACTGAACCAAAAGCCGAGTCATTATTCGGGTTCATATCTTCGTCTAACATCGTATAGGATTCAATTCGAAAGGTATCAGGAATGGTTGGGGTCCAGGACTGGAAACTGCACAGGGCAGAATCACCAGGTTCAAGACTAATCCAAACCGAATCTTCATAAATCCGGTCAAATCTATTTTCAGTTGTCGGCTTGACCCTACCCTTTATTGGCTCGGTTTTTAGATTCTTCAAAGAACCTATCTCTTTTAGGTTAGAATGGAAAGGAGCTTCACTGAAATTTAAGTGCACGTTATCAGTTGTTGAAAATTGACCTAACAAAGAATGAATTCTAAACCAGACTGGAAAAGATACTGAATTGGTCCCATGATTCAGTACTCTTACCTGAGGAATCACAACCGCACCAGAATCAATCGAACCGGATGGTGCAATTATTCGGGTAACACCAACATCACGGACAACTACTTTTGTCAAGCCTTCATAAGGAATATAGTTGGGCGCGGTCACGGTAATCTGTAATGTGCCAGGCTGTATTGGTGTGAAAGAGAAAGTGATAAGACCAGTGCTGTCGGTATGACCATAATCATAAATTGTCCTATCCATCTTCACACAGACCAGAGCATTTTGAACCGGTACTTCATTACTTTTAACCCGAACATGATAATTCGTCGGTTGAAGATTAATCATTGTATCATGAATAACGGTTAATGGTTGAGGGATTTTCGTCCAGAGATTAAGTTCGGGGTCGCCCAGTAAATTCCATTCCATATAGGCGACCGAGCAGGCACCGGCATGATTAGTCAGACCAAAGGTGTAAGTCGAACAGCAGGCAAATAAACTATCCTTAGCTTTTCTTATTACATCGCCTAAAACATATGTCGATTCTTGAGTCAGCGCCTGGAAGAATTTTACCGCAGCGGCATTTCGCCAATAGACCTGAATCGTATCAAAACCAGCATGATAATGGGTAGTTGTGCCCCAGAAGCAGGCGCCTCCTTTAGGAACAGCCGCACAACCACTACCCAACCAGCGATGACCGGCTGCAGTTGATAACTCAAAGGTATCTGGAAAGAACATGGTTCGACAGGTTGTGCTTAACACGATGGTCGGCATCGAATCATTATTAATCTCTTCTGGACACACATCGAACGGGTCGCGCCAATTATCGGTTGAGTTGAGGGCGATGCCCCGATACACGATATAACCTCTGCCATCAGCTACTACTTGTTCGACCGAATCTCGATTCGCGCCATTGGTGGCAAAAAAAGTATCAATATAATTGAATCCGGCTTTAAGCAGAATGTTTCTTATCTCTCTTATCGTTGCCCGATAACAACTATCCCAATAGGTAT
>JAOUPE010000152.1 GCA_029880025.1 Caldifarciminota bacterium | reverse complement strand
CCCCGCATCACCAATGGCAGAGTAAAAATTTCTTATTCTAATCAACCTTTTATAACTAATAAATGCTTACTCTATGACGCAAGCGGCAGATTGATTAAAACGTTTACCCTTTCTAACCCTGAAGGTCCAAATACATTATCCATTGCCAACTTAATAACCGGCATCTACTTCTTAAAGATTAATCATTCTTACTATAAGATTATACTCATAAAATAGTAAGTGATATAAACCGATACCTTAACTCCACTTATCTTGTTGACAAAACCTCTGCCGCACTTTCTATAAGAGCGACTTATTGAGCAACTTAGGGAATCAATCATTGAGTTGTTTTCTTATCAGATTTTGGCAAATTTGTGATTTTCAAAACAAAAAGGCGGGAGCTATACTCCCGCCTATCTTTTTGGAAAAGGTTATTTCACAATGAGCAGTTTCCGTACTTCGTTGAACCCTTTTGCTTCGAGTCGGACAATATATACACCGGATGGTAGTCCATTTACGGTAAATACTGGTTTATCCACTTTTTCTGAACGAAGAAGATGACCGAGAACATCATATATTTTTAAGTTGGCTAAACCTTCGAATTTCTTATTTTTTATCTGAACTACATAACTCTCCATAACTCCTTCATTCTTGCTCTGATACTCAGGGAATACTGGTTCTATCGTATTTTCATTTTTATCAATATTAGCAAAGTCGCGTTCTCCTATCACCTCAAATGGTCCTTCTATTAAATCATTACTTCGTTCCATATCACCATCCATAATTGTATAAAATGTTGCCGTATAATTACCTGGATAATTAGGTATCCATTCACTAAAAGTGATTATTCTAGTCTCATCTAAATGAAGAGGTTCCACAGCCTTTATTTCTTCAGTATAGTGATCGGGATCATCAAACTCCATATGGACAATAAAAGAGTTAGATAGTGAATTGCCAAAATTATGAACATTACAAGAAGGTGTAATTGGTTCCCCCACTCTTATTTGACCAACTGGTACATTAATTTTTATACAACCGATATCAAGAAATCTTACAAATACCGCACCAATTTGTTTATCATTTGCTGGCTCCATGTCATTAACCAGTTCTGTTTCACATTCAACAGTTTGAATTCCAGGTGGTCCTGCAAGCCAATCATCATCAAAAGTAATTTGAAGTTCGACACCTGGTTGATGATTTTGAACTAAAAATGTATGATTATAATTATACCCTATTTTCATTCGAACTTCATAGGTTTCTGGCACATCACCATAATTATAGACTCTGCATTTAGGAGTTACCATCGTTAAGTAGTCAACCGTTCCGGTTGGTACCTCAATAGCAGTGCAACCAACATCGTGTTTTCCTACAGGTAAAATAGTTGTCGCATAGTCATAATTAATCGTCCAAGCATCACCGCCCCAGCTATAACCTGTAACATAGACGAAACTCTCGTCGATAGTCATAGCAACGGCCTCATCTGTTTCATGTGCATTTATACCAAAGTATCGGTTTTCACGGATTGGGTTTAAATTTGAATCATACATAATGGACCAGTAATCATGATGAGTTTCATCACAGTGGCTTTTTCCGGTCACATAAATGAAATCCCTATTGTTCCCTACGGTTATTGCATTTGCTATATCGTCATCATTTTCATAATCATCGTACTTGACCCTCCACTCGGCACCATTATTTGTATAAATAACTGTAAGGTAATCAAATCCATTTTCTGACTGAAAACTCTCCCCGGTTACATAAACATAGCTACCCTGAGGATTATTGTCGATAGCAATTGCATGCGGTCTATCGTGCCCACCGCCGTTTTTTCGCATAACCCAATGGACTCCTTGTCCTTGCGGCGTATATCTAATCGTCAAGTAATCGTCATCTCGTCCACCATCATGGTCTAAGTTGCTATAACCTGTAACATATACAAAGCCGGAATTGTCGACCGCTAATCCAACTGCTTCATCATCAAAGTGGTCCCTCGTGTCATAGAATCTCTCTCCAACTTTAGTTCCATCATCTGAGTCATACCATATCGTCATATAATCCTTATGTCTTAGTCCTCCACCCACATCACTTTCACGATACCCGGTCACAACAACATTACCTAAATTATCCATAGCTATTGCAGCTGGTTCATCATCGTATGGTAAATTTTCTTGTTTAAACCATTGTTCGATACCATTTGGGCTATATTTGATAGTATACCAGTCATGGTTATCGCCACCATTATCCACATATCCAGTTACATAGATATAACCGTCATTATCTATTGTTATTGCCTTTGCGTAATCGTACCCAGAACCTGGACCATTTACATATTTTTCCCATTCAGGTTCACCGTTAAGATTTGGCGGATACTTGATGGTCACCCAATCATAACATAATTCGCCATTTCGCCTGTGACCGGTAACATAGCAGTACCCATCATATAAAGCTAAAGCAGCTGCCTTAGCTTCACCACTCGTAGAAGGATGATGTTTCACTTCTTTAAGTGTCCACACATTGATTTGTTCATCTTTCTCATAAAAGAGAGTAGTGATTTGGCGCCAATCCTCCATCGTACTCCCAGTCACATAAATATTTCCATTATTATCGACTTCTATATCGACTGGATAATCGTCAGGCTGGTGACCCTGACATGGATGATTATATCTTAGTACAGCTACAGGCAACCACGGTGGTACTTGATCCAAGATTGGATTTTCTTGTACAGCTTTAATTTGCGTTGCAAACAAGTTAACGGGTAAACCCATAAGTAAAAATCCTAATAATAAATAACGCATTTTTTACTCCTTTTTCTTATTTTATACATAAATATCTCAGTCCTTTCTTTAGGATTAAAGGATAATGAGATAGATTAAATGGCACCTCGATTAATATATTTTTTCCCCAAAGTTTCTGAAAACAATGTACAATATTTCACCTCCTCCCTATTCAGGAACAGGTGCCAGTCCGTTATTATCTAAATTGCCAAAGAGCTATTACAAGTGGTGTTTTGGAATTGTATCTTGGCGTATTTGTCGCCCTACAATGATGGTTAGTTTCAATTATTAGCCCTTTAATCACATTTGGCTCGAAGCCACCATAGGAAATTAGCACTCGTTTTTCTATCAGCAATAGAAAATTCTTACCCGTAAATAGCATTTTCAGTTCCTTTAATATATAAAAAAATTGACTTTGTCAAGCAGGAGTTTTTTTTTATGAACTTTTTAAATTTCTCTTCAGCCTTCGATATTCCCGCCAATAAATCTTCAATCTCTCATAATTTCTTCTCCGATATTCTTTAAAATAATTGGGATGTAATTTTCGCCACTCTTTTAAATAATCTGGATGTTGTTTATACCAATCCTTTATCTGCTCCCGCATCAAATCGCCATACTTTTCACGATATTCTTTATAATAAAATGCCCGATACCCTTGTCTCATTTTTACCAACATATAAAAATTTCGATTCAATGTCAAGCTTTGCCGTTGTTCAATAAAATCTAATCCCTTAGGTATTATATGTGGATTACTCGAAGTAAACTACGAGGTTATAAAAGCTGGTGAGACAGTACCAATTTTAATGTCTCCAGAATCCGAAAATATTCAACAATTAGCTCGGATGCACGGATTCCGGTTTCTAACTCAACCAGGTTAATAATTTCTAAAAGATTTCTTTTGCCATCAGCCCAATATTCGGCTAACGGCGTTAAAACATTGAATTTGGCTTTATATTGAGTGCGAAATTGATGTAATTTATCACGGTCCTGTTTAGTCAATTTGCTAGTGTATGGACGCAAAGTGACTGGTCCGGGATAACGTCTTTTCGGTATCATCTTTTCGGCGATTCTTTCCCATTTGTCGAGCTTCCGAGGATATGACTTAGTAATTCGTTTTCCCAAAACTGTTTTCATGCGATTAATTTCTTCTTCTGTTACCTCTTTCATTTCAGATTTTAAGTTTTCAACTATCGAACCAATATCGCCCAGCTTGCTAATACCGGCTAAAGCTTTAATCTTCTGTTCTAAAAACAATCTTAATTTTTGTTGAGTATGATTAAATATTTTTCCTGCGGTCTTAAAATCCTCTAATGCCCGACTTATAGTATCTTGTCCTAATTTTATTACTTCGGTTTTAAACCGACTCACCAATTCATAAGCCAACCATTTGGCTTTTTCATCCGAAACATTAGCCAAAAAATAGGCATAGGCAGCCGAAATTGTCCCAACCGTTAATAAAGATTTCGGGTCAACCTTTTCCAAAGTATCCATACTGGTATGATAGAACATATCAGGCCATTGAATTAACATCGGACAGGGGATTCCAACACTCGGGTCAGAAAGAATATAATGGTCAGAACCTCCGGAAAAAGGTGAAACTGCATATCGAAAAAGTGCATAACCTCCCATAGAACCATGAGTTGGAACTTCAGGAATTAGCTCTTCACGAATCCGTTCTAAAAGTTCTGCACCATAACTGGGCATCGCTAAAGGTGGCTGTTCAATTAAAAAGGAACTTTTGCACAAATCCTGGTTCTGTCCAACCATATCCAGATTTAATCCTGCAATCGTCTTTTTGATTCTTTTTGGATTGGTTGCCAGATAACAATAGGTACCGGTCATTTCTGGAACCCAGAGAAACCGGATAGAAAATTTTGGTTTTGCCAGTTGTTTGGTCTGAATCAGATGATTCAAGGTTCGAGCGATTTCTAAAAGACAACCGCTGCCCGAA
>JAOUPE010000151.1 GCA_029880025.1 Caldifarciminota bacterium | reverse complement strand
CACCTAATCCTCAAAGATTAGGCTGAATAAAATGTAACCTCTTGTCCAAGCTAGTTTTTAAACCTTAGCTTTATATAATTTAAAGTAAATTTATAAAAAAGTCAATAGAATCTTTAAAAAAAAGATAAAAAAATTGGTATTTTTGGGTCAAAATTGACCTTTTTCATTAGTTAATTAGGTAATTTTGTGGTGCGCAACATCGGATAGATGTCTAATTAGAAAAATGGTGACAGTTATTAAAATAACGATTTAAACAACTAGAGAATCACCATAGGATGTGTGGAGTAATAAAAATGACTACCTCAGTCTCTTCGGCTATCTTTCTTGTAGTTCGAAACAAAAGTCCTAAAATCGGGATATCACCCAGAAATGGTATCTTACGCATAACGGTTCGGTCATTTTTTTGTAAAAGTCCGCCAATAACAATCTTTTCTCCATCCTTAACTCTAATCTGGGTTCGGGCAATACGTTTGCTAACGATTGGTAAATCAGTGATTCCTTCACCAACTACATCGCTTACCTCAGGCTGTACTTCTAATGTTATCTCTTTTTTCTCTTCGGAAATATAAGGCGTAATCTCTAAGGCGACACCAAACTTGATCATTTCCAATCTTGTGTATTGGTAATTTATCGGACCGGTAACGATTGAGTAGTATGCTTCTTTTCCAACTACGATACTTGCCTTCTGTCCATCTAAAGTTACAATTTTTGGATTGGCTCGAATTTTCGCTTTACCCTGAGTAACCAAGGCTTGAATTGAGGGAGCAAAAGTGTAGGTGAGACCTAAAAGATTTCGAGTAATCTTACCAAAGATGAGTCCGAAGGTTGTATCAGTAAGATTAGCAATATTGGCGAGCATCTGCACGGTGTCATTGCCCCGAGAGATTGTCCCTGACCAATCAATGCCAAGGGCTTGAAGACCATCACTGGAAACTTCGGTAACCAAGGCTTCAATCAGAACCTGACGTGGTGGTTTGTCGATTGCGGCAATATCTTTTTTGAAATGTTCGATTATGTCCGGAGAGGCGGTGATTGCAATTAAATTAGCCGTCTCGTTCACTTTGACAAAAGGCGTATAGTAATCAGAAATAAGGGTTGCGATATCTTTTGCTTTTAGATAATTTGGTCTTATCTGCTCGGTGGTTGTGAGTAGATAAGAAGAGACATTATCCGGGCGGGGCGAGCCGACTATATAATAATCCTTATAGCGTCGAAATGTGAAACCATGCGGTGCCAGTAGTCTACTTAAACATTCCTCGAGCGGAACATTGACCACTTCTAATGAAACTAGTCCCTGAACCGAACCATCGGGTATGATTGGGATGCCGGCTTGAGCCGAAATGTCTCGCAGTGCCTGTAGAATGTCGGTGTCATAGAAGACATTGGTAATCAAAGGCTGGTAGAATGACTCGATCTCGAGGGTATCAATAGTTGTCGGTTCCTCTTGGGCTAATAAAATAACGCCGGAAGAACCTCCCAAGAGCAAGCCGGCAAATAAAAACCATAAGGCAATAAATACAATTATTTTCCCCATCTTATCTCCTTTTTTTTTAAAATTTTTATTCAAAAAGTTATTATACTAAAAAAAAACAAAATTTCAAGGGTTTTTTCATATCGTTAACAGCTGACGAACTATAGTTTAATTAGATGACAAGCAACTATATTTTCGGAAGCCAGGGAACCTAAAATTTTAATTTAATTCTATCAACGGTGAATTCAATGGATTGACAATGATTGTCATATCGCTATAATTCCGAATAATTGATAATTACGAAATTCCAAGAAGAAGAATGGTTGAGAACCAAATCATTCCACGCGGCGTCAAAGACCAGAGAGTGATTACCACAATGTTTAATGTACCAAGACACTTGTTTGTTGAACCGACGCTTCGGCACCAGGCTTATGATGACCATCCATTACCGATTGGTTCCGAACAAACCATCTCCCAACCTTATATCGTAGCCGCAATGACCGAATATCTTGATATAAAAAAGGAGAATAAAGTTCTTGAAATAGGCACTGGTTCAGGTTATCAGACCGCAATTTTGGCTGAGTTGGCTAATATGGTCTATACGATAGAAAGGATTGATAATCTTTCGCGGGATGCGGCGCAACGACTGCAACAACTCGGTTACCGTAATGTTAGATTCAAGGTTGGAGACGGCTCGTTAGGCTGGAAAGATTTTGCGCCCTTTGACCGAATCATGGTTACCGCCGCCGCCGAAGAAATTCCTTCTTTACTTTCCGAACAGTTAATGGAAAATGGTCGAATGGTGATACCGATTGGCAAGCCTTTTTCTCAAAAATTATATTTACTTATTAAAAATCGAGGAAGATTAAAGCAGCGTCCGTTGTTTGATTGTATATTCGTACCGCTGGTAAGAAATAAAAGTCTAAAATTGACAGATTAATCGGTAAAATTGTAGCTTGTAATGTTTTTAAAAAATTGTAGACTTAATAAGACGGGGCGTAGCGCAGTTGGTTTAGCGCGCTTGGTTCGGGACCAAGAGGTCGCTGGTTCAAATCCAGTCGCCCCGAGTTTAATATAAATTTTCTTTTGATGACGGTGAATGGCAATTAAAATTTGTCGGTTAATTTCAGAAGCCGAAGTTCGAAAGCGGGTCAAAGAGTTAGCCCAAAAAATTTCGACTGACTATACAGGTCGAGAACCATTGCTCGTTGGTATCCTTAAAGGAGCCTGGGTCTTTATGGCTGACCTTGTCCGCTATCTTACTATACCGGTAAAGTGCGATTTCCTTGCCGTTTCCAGCTATGGTGCGAGTACCCAGACCTCGGGTATCATAAAAATTACCACTGATCTGCAATCTTCCATCGCCAATCAAGATGTTTTGCTCATCGAGGATATTCTTGATAGCGGACTTACCCTCAAGTATATCATCGATACCTTGAAACGGCGGAACCCAAGAACCATAAAGACCTGTGTCCTTTTGGATAAACCCGAACGGCACCAAATTGAAATTAAGATTGATTATCTTGGTTTTACCGTACCGAATAAATTTGTGGTCGGTTACGGCATCGATTACAATGAACAGTATCGTCATCTTCCTTATATTGCATATCTGAGCGAAAAAGAAATAAATGACTAAAAAACCAATAAAAGCAAAGTCAAACTTAAATTCTCTAATTCATAACATCGCCGTCGCACGGGGTGATAATCCAGCAACCGTTCTATTAAAAAATTGTCAGGTCGTCAATATTTTTTCCGGTGAAGTTGAGCTCACTAATGTTGCAATCGAAGGTGGTATCATTGTCGGTAGCGGTCCAGACTATGATAATGCAATCGAAGTCTATGACCTGAGACAAAAATTCTTATTACCCGGATTCATTGATGGACACATTCATATTGAAAGTTCGCTGCTTTCGCCCCAAGAATTTATCCGTTTAGTGTTAAGTCATGGAACAACCTCGATTATCGCCGACCCCCATGAGATTGCTAATGTCTTAGGTGTGAAGGGTATCCAATACATACTCTCCAGCACGGCGGGATTGCCCTTCAATCTTTTCATTATGATTCCTTCTTGTGTGCCAGCTACTGATATGGAGACGAGCGGCGGCAAAATTGACAATAAGGCAATCGAGAAATTACTATCTGAGCCAAGAGTTTTGGGTTTAGCCGAACTGATGAATTTTCCCGGAGCAATCAACGGTGAACCTGCCGTATTAGAAAAAATTCTTTTCACCCGAAGAGCAAATAAAGTGATTGATGGTCATGCCCCGGGTCTGATTGGAAAGTCACTCGAGGCATATGCCTTAGCCGGCATCGGTTCTGACCACGAATGCGTTTTACGCCGGGAAGCTAAAGAGAAACTTAAATCAGGATTAAGGATTATGATTCGGGAGGGTTCGGCGGCTCGAAACCTGGCTGACCTTTTACCAATCGTCAACCCGGTCAATGCCCGACGTTGCCTTTTCGTTACCGATGATAAACATCCGGAAGAACTATTAAAAGAAGGACATCTTGACCACATCCTAAGGAAAGCGGTGGCAATGGGTTTAGACCCAATCACCGCTCTGCAAATGGTTACGCTTAATCCAGCCGAATACTTCGGACTGAAAAACTTAGGAGCGATTGCCCCTGGCTACCAAGCCGACCTCACGGTTGTATCTGACCTTACCAATTTCTCAGTCGAGATGGTATTTAAGGATGGTAATTGCGTGGTGAAAAATAGCAGAGTGATTGAAAAATATTTTAAATCTATGTATCAAGACCGTTCGGTATTGAAGACGATGAATGTGGCAAATGTTCTAATCAAAGATTTGCAAATCAAAGCCAGAGACAAAAGAGTCCGAGTGATTAAACTGGTTCCCAATCAAATCCTAACCGAATCCTGGGTAACCATCGCCAAAACTGAACACGGAAGAATTGTTCCGGATGTTGAACGGGACATTTTGAAAATCGTGGTTATCGAGCGGCATAAGAAGACTGGTAATATTGGTTTAGGTCTGGTCAGTGGTTTTGGGATAAAGAAAGGAGCAATCGCATCTTCGGTTGCTCATGATTCACATAATATCATCGGGGTCGGTACTAATGACCGTGACCTGTTAAAGGCATTAAAGGAAGTAATAAGACTTGGTGGCGGATTGGTAATCGCGGCGGAAAATAAAATCCAGGGTTCGCTGCCTTTACCGATTGCCGGACTCATGTCTTTAGAAAAAGCAGAAGTGGTAAAAGAGAAATTGGATAAGATGCTTACAAAATTA
>JAOUPE010000150.1 GCA_029880025.1 Caldifarciminota bacterium | reverse complement strand
GACCAGCTTCTGGTCACTTTTCCGTATGTATCCGACACCGCCAAAACCAAGTAACCCGCTGAAAGACAGGTGAACCACATTGAGCATATTTACCGGATAATAAATCCACGTCCCGCCATAGACTATGGAAAAGTCATTTCCTTTATAATCAACCCGGTTAAGGGTTCGGTAACCACCGATACCGATTCCGAGTTTCCGATTGACGAAAAGCCTGGTTCCGCCTCCATCCAAAATTGCGAACCGACCATTGAGTCGGGTAAATTTTATTGAGTAGGTTCCAGACAGGTATACCTTCGCCTTATCTTTGGCAAGATATTCATTTCGCTTATTAACATCGAAAATTCCATAAGCCAGATAAACCGAACCATTTAAGCCGCTCAAGTTCTTTGTTGTCAGGTCGCCGACCGATTGGTTGATGAAGGCAGCTCGGTAACCGAGCCCGATTTTAATTTTCTCAAATTCCATAATTCTTATGCCCGCATTGATTTCGGGTTCGAAGATAAACATTGTTAAGGTATGATTCTGGGTTGATTGTTCTTGAATCGCTTTGCCCAATCCGATTTGGGAGTTCAAGTTAAATTCGAATCTTGAGCCAGCGAGAAGAGTATATTCTACTCCTGCCCCAAAATACCAGAACTTGATTCCATCCGCATCTCCTTCGATATAGTTAAAGGAAGCCAGTCCTTTAAGATTTGGTCGGAAGACCACCCCGATTGGTCCACCGCCAACCATAGCGCCTTGACCGTTCACCGAAGTAAATTTGAATTGCGGACCGCCAAAACCACCAAACCCTCGCAGGGTCAATGGCAGTAATGCAGACTGATTCGTTAGTCCATGCCCTTGGGAAAAACTGACGAAATAAAATAAAAGGCTCAAAAGAAAAATATTTTTAATTCTCATAAAATCCTCCTTACTTATTTAATGGAATTATCAAATATGCCCCCAGAGAATACAGGGAATTCTTTTTTCAAAACATCAACTTCTTAAGATACTTGTTAATTATAGCAAAGCTAAACAGAAGTCAAATTAAATATGAATTAAAAACCAAACCATAAATGGAATTTGATAAATATAAAAAGCCATTCCACTTTCATACTAAACGATTATAAATAATCATTCAGTTTTCAATTATGGAAAGAGAATCAGTTATTATCTTGTTGACACGTTATCTTTATTTTGTATATTCAAAACAACTAGGAGGTTCAAATGTTTAGCTTTAGACTCATTACTACATTTATAGTGGTAATGGCATTAGTCATTATTGCGACTGGTTGTAAAAAGACTACGACTGAAGAGACCTTCGAGCCAAAATTATTATTAAGCAACCTCAGCGTCTCAGTTGTTAAACAAGGAACCGAGATTATTACCATCATAGCCAGGGACGAACATGATTCAACCCAAACATTTTCGGTCGAATGTGAAGACGAGGACATCGCCTCGGTCACCAAAACCGATTCAACAATAACGGTTACCGGCAAGAATTTGGGAACGACCAATGTAACGGTTAGTTGTGGCAACAATCTCACCAGAACATTTCCGGTCGAGGTGTATAACCCCAAGGTGCTGGGAGCCGACGAGTTGATTATTCAATACGTTGATCAATTTGAATATCGCTGGTGTTCTTTGGGTCCTGGTGATACATGGGGCACATCATTCTATCACCCGGTAACAACCGATGGTTTCCACGCGCTTGGTTCATTCAGCTTCAGAGAATTATCTAATCCTACTGGGAAAAAAGCTGTTGTGGTTGTAAAGGCGAAAGATGGTTCTGATGCCTTAAAACCGCCGGTTGATTACGATTCGGTATGGAGTAACCAGGGCTCAGGAATCGGTGACTTCGGCTCATTATGGAACCCGGTTCCGCCGACCGGTTACAAGGCGCTGGGCACAGTGGCGCAGCAAGGTTTTGATAAGCCCAGTCTTGATGAAGTGGTTTGCGTCCGAGAGGATCTGGCAATCAATGGTGATTGTGGTGAAGGTTTGTTTGGCGGCAATAATGGCAGGGCAAAATGTATGGTGTATTTGATCGAACCCCCGGATGCTGGTGCCAAAGATTCTTGTTTCCTTTCAACCGGGACATTTGTCGGCACCGAAATTTTCCCTCGAATCCCAAGTTTTCCGGTTATGAATGTTTTAAAAATAAAGCTACCGATGAAGAAAGAAGGACCGAATCAGGATTTTGCTCCTAAGCTTACTGGATACGATACACCACCCGAAGTAACCGTCCCGTTGATGGGTAAGGAAATGTTTGTACCGTGGTCCTTACTTAAGGATGAGCAATTGAGCGAAATCGAGCGTTATAAAGATTCGCCTTTATACCGGCTTGAACGCCAGGTCTTTTATAAGCTATTGTATCATAATTATAATCAGACTTCTGTGCAACAGGAAAATAAGTTTACGATAAGATCTGGGATAACCACTAGCGAAAGCCAACGAATTTATAATAATACCCGCATTGAGATAAATGTGCAAGCTGGGCTCAGGTTCAGGTATTTTGCTGTTTCTGGTTATCTCAAGACTTCGGTTACGGTAACTAAAGATTTCGGTTATGAAAAACAAACCGATGTCACTGAACTCAGGGAAACCGAGGTAGAAAATACAATATTCACACCGCCTGGAAAAGCCGCTGCCTTATGGCAAAAGTATAACCGGTTTATTCTAAAACGGCACAACGGGACAACGTTCGAACCGGTCGAATCCTGGGAGTTCGGTATTGATAGTTATATTACCGACGAATTTCCGCACGAATAATAAATTCCTTTGACGCATTAGTAATAATGAAACGGGTTGAAGTCACGATAGATACCCTGACTTCACTTTTAGGTCAATATTTTAAGGAAAGGAGGATAAAGAAAAATTTATAGATTAAAATAACTTATCATTAAAGGAGGAAAGATGTTTAAGTTATTAAAAGCAGTCTTTATCGTACTGATTTTCAGTGCGGCGATTTTTACCGGCTGCAAAAAGAATAAAGCACCGGACAAGCCTTCGACTCCCACTGGACCGACCAGTGGTAGTATTAATACCCAATATACTTTTACCAGTTCAGCCGAAGACCCGGATGATGATAGTGTCGCAATAAGATTTGATTGGGGTGATGGCGATACATCGGACTGGAGTGATTGGCAAGCCAGTGAAGATTCAATCTCAATATCTCATTCCTGGTCAGATTCTGGTTCTTATTCAATAAAAGCACAGGCACAAGATTTGAAGGAAGCGGTTTCGTCTTGGTCAAGCGAGCATAAAATAATTATAGGTGCTACAATTGCAAATGATCCGCCGAATACTCCGACAACTCCGGTTGGTGATTCAATTGGCTCGGTTAATGTTTTGTATTTTTTTATTTCGACTGCTACTGACCCAGATGAAGATAGTATAGCGATTAGGTTTGCTTGGGGTGATGGTGATACATCGGAATGGAGTGATTGGAAAGCCAGTGAAGATACAATTTCAATGTCTCATTCCTGGTCCGATACCGGCACTTACAATATAAAGGCACAAGCCAAAGATAAAAAAGATACAACCTCTATTTGGTCAGCCGGGCATCCGATTAAAATTTCAGGAGGCGGTTGGATTAAGACATTTGGCGGAAGTGATGATGATGCTGGTTGGTCAGTTCAACCAACCTCGGATGGCGGATATATCATAACCGGCAGTACCAAATCTTTTGGTGCAGTTAATAATGATGTTTATTTAATCAAGACCGATGGAAATGGTAATCAACAGTGGTATAAGAGATTTGGTGGTTCAGGTGTGGATGATGGTTTTACAGTTCAACAAACTTCGGATGACGGATATATCATAACCGGTCATACTAACTCTTATGGTCAAGCATATCAAGTTTATTTAATCAAGACCGATTCGAGCGGCAATGAGTCCTGGCATAAGACATTTGGCGGAGACAATGATGATGGCAGTCAGTCAGTCCAGCAGACATTAGATGGCGGATACATCATAACTGGATGGACTAATAGTTATGGTCTCCCTGATTATGATCTCTATTTAATCAAAACTGATGCGAATGGTGATACGGTATGGAGAAGGAATTATGGCGGAAACCGTGTAGAATCTGGTCGTTCAGTTCAGCAAACAACGGATGGATATATCGTAACTGGTTATACTAACAGTTTTGGTAACGGAGGATATGATGTCTATCTAATCAAGACTGATGCTAATGGAGATACCATCTGGACTAGGACATTTGGCGGTTCAGCGGACGATTGGGGTCGTTCAGTTCAGCAAACAACGGATGGATATATCATAACCGGTTATACTAAATCATCTGGTGCAGGTGGATATGATGTCTATTTAATCAAGACTGATGCGAATGGTGAACATATCTGGTCTATGCCATTTGGCGGTTCAGCTGATGATCAAGGTTATTCAGTTCAGCAAACTTTGGATGGCGGATATATCATAACCGGTTATACCAAATCTTTAGGTGCAGGTGGAAGTGACGTCTATTTAATCAAGACTGATGCGAATGGTGATAAGCTGTGGGAGAAGACATTTGGCGGTTCATCTGATGATGGGGGTTATTCAATTCAGCGACACTATGATAGCTATATCATAACCGGCTATACAAACTCTTCTGGTGCAGGTGGAGCTGATGTCTATTTAATCAAGACCGATGCGAATGGCAATGTGAAGTAGGAGGAAATTATTGTTTAATTAAATTTCTCTTAATATTTGATAAATTGTTTAGATAAAAAGGAGGTAAGGTGTATAAGTTATTAAAA
>JAOUPE010000149.1 GCA_029880025.1 Caldifarciminota bacterium | reverse complement strand
AGATGTATGATTGTAGAAGTTCGATTTCGACACCGATAAAAATCTTGAAGGTCTTAAAACAATTTGATAATATTACTAAGGATTTGAGATAATAAAAATGGGCGGGTCGAGCTTTTGTTCATTGAAACTTAACCCTGCAATAGCAGTCATTATAAAGCTCACCCGCCCAATTATAAGATTTTGTAAAAATGAGGCAGGAAGAGGCAATATCATCATCAAATAAAAAATCAAATATCAAATATCAAAAATTTAACAGCAAGAAAATAGCGACAATCCTTTTTCAGTAGTTTTTAATTTTTGCATTTTAATTTTTAATATTGTTATCTGGTCTGCCCTGCCTCGTTTTTAGTGGTTAGTCCAAAAAACATCAGGAAAAATTTTGATTTTGGGGGCACTTCCCTCATTTTTGAAGCTCGGGAAAACCATTCCGATTGATGTCTTTTTTTAATGTCCGCCGCCCGATTTCTCTATTTACGGGTGCGACCCGTTATTAATGAAAAACCACGACATACTTAGGAGAAAATTTGGCTTGATTTCAGCGTTACTTTTAAGTAACCTTTTGTGATGTTTATTTTTACTAAAGAAATGGAAGATTTTTTGTGTTTAACCGAGGTCTATTCCATAGTTTTACCTTGGATTTGATTCAGAATGCATTTGGAATGTGTTCGATTTTGGTTTGTTTGCCGGTTTGTAAGATACCGAGAACATCGAACCTGACTTCTTGTTCAATTAATCCCTTTTCCGCAATGTAGCGCATGACTAACTGCTTGAGGTGATATATCACCGTAATCAATTCTTTTACAAAAACCTGCTTGCAGAAAGTATTGACAAATGGTTAATTTTGTTTTAACTATATACAAGATGGTTAATCAAATTCAAAATGAAATTATTAAGAAAGCTTGTCCCTTTTACCTGGACGCAGAACATTTTTAAAAATCGTTGACTCGTATTTAATTATTAGGTTGTTTTTAATCTAAAAATAATTGAATTGGCTAAAAATGTCAAATAAAGAAAGTAGTAACTGAAAAAAGTCGGAGACCGATTCTATGACTAAGGTTGAAAGGAATTATACGGATAAATTTTCAAAAGAGATTGAAATGTTTGCAGAAATTCTGGATAAAACCGAAGCTCATCTGGCATGGCTTGATCCTGAATTCAATTTTGTCTGGGTCAATTCGACATATGCTAAAGGTTCGGGGCACACAGTAGAAGAACTTATCGGTAAAAACCATTTTGACCTTTTTCCTAATGAGGAAAATCAGGCTTTATTTAAAAAAGTCATAAACACCGGTCAGCCAATCGAGTTTAAGGCAAAACCTTTTGTTTATGCTGACCAGCCAGAGCGTGGTGTTACTTATTGGGATTGGACCCTCAGCCCAATCAAAAGTAAGTCAGGAAAAATACTTGGATTGGTCCTATCGCTTTTTGATGTTACCCAACGTATAAGAGCAGAAATCGCAATGCGAGAAAATGAGGAGAAATTTAAAACCCTTGCCGAAAATGCGCCAGATATAATTGCTCGGATTGATAAGAATTTACGTCATATTTATATTAATCCGATTATTGAGCAGATAACTGGAATAGCAAAAGATAATTACCTTGGTAAGAATTTAGAAGAATTAGGTATGCCCGAGCATCTGTGTCGATTGTGGAATAAAGCGCTGCGTGCCGTGTTTCTAACCGGTAAACCGAAAAAAATCGAATATGATATACCTTCACCAAAAGGGATAAAGTCTTTCCAAACGCATATTGCTCCTGAGGTTAACGAAAAGGGAGAGATTAAATCGGTTATGATTATCGCCCGAGATGTTACTGATATTAAACAGGCTGCAGAACAATACGAGACCATCTTACGCACCACGCTTGATGGTTTCTTGATTACCGATATAAAGGGACAATTCTTGGATGTAAATGAAGCCTATTGTCAGTTAATCGGTTACAGTCGCGAAGAGTTGATGACGATGAAAGTCTCCGATATTGAAGCGGTTGAGAGTGCAGAAGAAACAGCGGAACATATCAAAAAAATAATAAAAATGGGCGGCGACCGCTTTGAAACTCGCCACCGCTGTAAAAATGGAAAAATCGTTGATATCGAGGTTAGCGTTAATTTTCTCGACTTAGCGGCAGGAAGATTTTTTGTGTTCCTTCGTGATATGACCGGGCGCAAGCGGACTGCGAAGGCTTTACTGGAAAGAGAAGAATGGTTGAGCAAGACTCAGGAAATTGCCCATCTCGGCAGTTGGGAACTTGACCTCGTGAATAACCGTTTATCCTGGTCAGATGAGGTATACAGAATCTTTGGTCTGCGACCACAGGAATTTGGTGCTTCCTATGAGGCATTCCTGGAATCGGTGCATCCTGACGACCGTGCGGCAGTTGATGCCGCCTATTCTGGCTCGCTGCGCGAGGGAAAGGATAGCTATGAGATAGAGCACCGAGTTATAAGAAAATCGACTGGTGAAATCCGCATCGTCCATGAAAAATGCGAACACATCCGGGATGATTCCGGTCGGATTATCCGCTCGGTCGGTATGGTGCACGACATCACCGAACAGAAAGAAATCGAAGAAAGAAAACTCAGGGAGATCCAGTTGCAGGTATCCCTGAAAGAACTCGAAAATATTGCTTCACTCTTTGATACGGTAAACGTAAGAGCTATCATACAGGTAAACAGCAAGGGAACTGTAAAATACCTGAATGAAAGGGCTCGTAATCTTCTAAGGATTAAGGAAGGTGACGAAATTGATAATTATTTTAATTTGGCAAAGTTTTCAACCGATAATTTTGTTAACGAGATTATTTACTCAGAAAAAGAAAAGGCGCCCTTTTTGGTTAGCCGGGAACAATATAAAAAGACATTTCTGTTTTTAGTTGAACCAATCAAGAAGGCAGTAGAAAAAAGCCGAAAAATGCAAACCACCCTTGCTCCCTATCATTTTGATGACATCATCGGCTTGAATGTTATAAAGCGCCGGGCAAAAAATTTGGCGCTGCAAGAGGTGAATTTTTTGCTTCAGGGCGAGAGCGGTACCGGCAAAGAATTATTAGCTTCGTCAATCCATAATACCAGCTCGCGGGCTGGTCGGCGCTTTGTTGTCATCAATTGCGCGGCAATTCCGGAAACACTTTTCGAATCAGAATTGTTTGGGTATAAGAAAGGTGCGTTTACCGATGCCCGAACCGACCGCATGGGTAAGATTGAATATGCCTCAGGCGGGACGTTATTTTTAGATGAGATTGGTGATTTGCCACCGCATTTTCAATCAAAATTATTGAGAGTTTTAGAAGATAAAAATATTATTCGGCTTGGTGGACCGGAACCGATAAAAATCGATGTTCGCTTCATTTTTGCCACGAATCGTAATTTAGAAGAAATGGTAAATAAGAACCAATTTCGTAAAGACTTATACTATCGAATAAATTTGCCCGTAATCAATATCCCTCCACTCAGGGAACGTAAAGATGAAATTCCTGATTTAATCAATTATTTTTTAATTAAGTTTAAACAAATTCATAGCCGATTCGTTACCGGGATTTCGGACGAAGCAATTGAACGGTTATTAGCTTATGATTATCCTGGTAATGTCCGAGAACTTGAAGGAATTTTAAAGGATGCCTATTTATCCTGTCGAAGTGAGATAATCGAATTCAAAGACTTGAAACTGGCTGCCCCTAAAAGACAATCGCTTTCAGAAAAAATTAAAGACTATAAAGCACAACTTGTCTATGAGCAGTTTTTAATATATAATCGGGACATCGAAAAAACCGCCAAGGCGCTCAATCTATCAAGTCGCCAGATTTATCGTTACCTTAACCAAAAAATAGGAAATAGATAGTTTCGAGTATAAAAACCGATAAAATAGCCTCTGAATTTTGACATTTTTTGTCAAATTCATTGACAATAGAATGTCAAAATGTAAACGTTATAAAATCAAATCCTTCCACGATAATTCTCAAAGAGAATTCCGAATTAAATGACATAATTTGACAATAAAACTGTAAACTAAAGAAAATTTAAGCTTGTTTTTTGGGCATAAATTCTGCTTTTGTAATATAAGTAAGAAAGAAAACCCAAGAAGGAGACTTTTTGATATATTTACCGATTAAGCATTTAAACTTATTACGAGAACAAATCCAATTAGCCTTCAGTTTACAATACATTGCTGAGTATCTTTTGCCCAAATTCTTCCTAAGCATAAATAAGAAATTTACGAAATCCAATGAGCATTTGAGAATTAGTTCAGGAAATCAAACGATTAATTAGTGAAAATGAAAAACCTTAACAAAAATTGGGGGGTATTTTCAAAAAATGACTTCCAATATCTAAGAAAGGAGGTAAACCAAAAAACACTCTTTCAAGTAGAAATCACATTAAAAAATAGAAAAAGGAGAGATAAAAATGAGTAGAAACCGATATTTCATTTGGTTCGTATACCTGCTCTTTGTTGCCTTGGGCGTAGGGCAAGTATTCGGACAACCTTTACTGGACCCATCGACTCTTACTAAATATATGGATCCTATGCCAATTCCAGGTGTCGTGCAGCCAGTTGGGAAACTACAAGGAGCGTCTTATTATGAAATAAGAATGATAGAGTTCAAACAAAAACTACACAGTGAACTTGATTCAACTACCTTATGGGGATACAATGGCTTTTTCCCTGGTCCAACCATTGAGGCATGGCGGAATCAGCGTATTAAGGTCAGATGGATAAACGACTTACCACTGGACCATCTTCTTCCGG
>JAOUPE010000014.1 GCA_029880025.1 Caldifarciminota bacterium | reverse complement strand
GAGTCAATTCCTGAGTCTGTCTCCGAGTCTGCCCCTGAGTCGGTTCCTGAGTCTGATTCCGAGTCTGCTCCGGAGTCGGTTCCCGAGTCTGCTTCCGAGGCTACTCCCGAAGCCACTTAGGGGGTCACCCCCTAGGTGGTACCCCCTCCCATACAAAAATTAAATATAAAATATTAAAAATCAAATAGATAGGAGAAATTTTGGGTCTATTTTAAGTATATTGGCAATACACTTTCTTAAAAAGGTCTTATTTTATTTTGTTTTTTTCTGTGTTTATCTGTGTCCATCTGTGGTTAAATTTCCCTCTGCTTCTCTGCTATCTCAGTGGTTAACAGTCTTCTACTTTAATCTTGTGCCAATCTCGTGTTAATCTCGTGGTTTGTTCTTAATCAGTGGTTTCTTCCTTCTTTTCTGTGCCCTCTGTGGTTAATTTTTTACGGTTTTATTCCGGTCTCGACCTCATGAATCTTTTTACGGACTTTGAGGATACTGTCCGGATTTACCGAAATTGAATCAATGCCGGCTTTGACTAAGAATGCGGCAAAATCAGGAAAATCACTCGGTCCCTGACCACAGATTCCGACTTTTCTGCCCAACGGCTTTACCTGCTTGATTAAATCAGAAATCATTCGCTTTACTGCCTCGTTCCGCTCATCAAAGATATGGGCAATCTTGCCTGAATCCCTATCACAACCTAAAGTAAGCTGAGTTAAATCGTTAGAACCGATTGAGAATCCATCAAAGATTTGAGCGAATTCTTTGGCTAAAATCACATTGGCTGGAATCTCACACATCACATAGACCTCGAGCCCATCGCTACCCTGTACCAATCCGTTCTCCGCCATGATTTTTAAAATCTTTTCCCCTTCTTCTGGCGTGCGGCAGAAAGGAATCATCACCTTGACGTTCTTAAGTCCGATTTCTTCTCGGACTTTTTTGACTGCCTGGCATTCTAGGTTAAACCCTTCCCGATATTCTTTGCTGTAATAGCGCGAAGCCCCGCGAAATCCTAACATCGGATTATCCTCAACCGGCTCAAACTGCTTGCCGCCAATCAATCCGGCGTATTCGTTAGACTTGAAATCGGACATACGCACAATCACATCTTTAGGATAAAAAGCCGCCGCAATCGTTGCAATACCACTGGCAAGTTTATCCACAAAGAAATCTTCCCGTTTTAAATAACCAGTAGTGAGCGAATCAATCGTTCTTTTGGCTTCTGAATCTTCCAATTGGTCATAATGGATTAATGCTAAAGGATGAGCTTGAATCACATTATTGATGACAAATTCGACTCTTGCCAAGCCAACCCCTTCATTTGGGATTTGGCACCAGCGGAAAGCATTTCCCGGACTGGCAATATTCATCATCACCTTGGTCTTGGTTTGTGGAATCTCAGCCGGCGATATTTCAATTACCTCATATTTTAATTTGCCCTCATAGACTTTTCCAACTTCACCCTCAGCACAGGAAATCGTTATCTCTTGTCCTTGACCAATCTTCTCGGTTGCATTTTCGGTGCCCACTATCGCGGGAATTCCTAATTCACGACTGACGATTGCGGCATGGCAGGTTCTGCCGCCACGGTCAGTAACAATACCAGTCGCCT
Source organism: Caldifarciminota bacterium (assembly GCA_029880025.1). Taxonomy (GTDB): domain Bacteria; phylum Hydrothermota; class Tepidihabitantia; order Tepidihabitantales; family JAOUPE01; genus JAOUPE01. The sequence goes on along the minus strand of JAOUPE010000014.1, from coordinate 13,654 downwards.
TTTTCATTATCGGCACCCAATCCGGGTCGGTCATCTCAGTAACGACGATGCAGCCATCTTGAAAAAGTTCACTTTCTGCCGGTGAAACGAGTTTACAGGCTCGACTTGCGGCAATCGCATCACCAACACTCCTGCCCTGAACGATAACATTGCCTGATTCTTTTAGTTCATAACCTCGGAGGATGTTGAGTTGTTTTTGCGAATGAATCGTTTCGGGTCGTGCTTGCACCACATACAGCTCATTGGTTTCACCATCCTTTGCCCATTCGATATCCATCGGAGTTTTCTTACCGTAACGCTGGGAATAATGATTTTCAATGATACAAGCCCATTGTGCCAGTTTCATTATCTCTTCATCATTTAAGACAAAATGGTGCTGCTCATCTTTACGCGTATCAATCATTCGGGTCTTGATAATCTCACCGCTCACATAAATCATCTTTTTCTCTTTGCTGCCCAGTGTCTTTTTTATAATCGGGAGGTAGATACCCTCCTGGAGTAATGGTTTATAAACATAGTACTCATCAGGATTGACCTGTCCCTGCACTACGGTTTCGCCTAAACCGTAAGCAGCCGTGATGAACACAACTTTATCAAAACCGCTTTCCGTATCCAGGGTGAACATCACACCAGCACCGGCTAAATCTGACCTGACCATCTTCTGCACGCCGATGCTCAGCGCAATTTCCAGATGCTCAAAACCATGATTTTCTCGATAGGCGATTGCCCGGTCGGTAAAGAGTGAAGCAATACATTTTTGACAGGCTTCGAGTAACTCTTCAACCCCGCTTATATTTAGAAAGGTATCCTGCTGACCAGCAAAACTGGCTTGGGGCAGGTCTTCAGCCGTGGCGCTGCTTCTAACCGCAACACTCACTTCTTCTTCCTTATATTTCTCACATAAATGCTCGTAAGCCTGAGCAATTGAGTGTTCTAAATCTTCGGGAAATACGGCACCCCGAATCCGATGTCGGATATAACGTCCAACCGATTCTAAATCCCTTCTCCCCTACCTTAATACCTTAATCTCTTCACGCAATTTATCATATAATCCGTTAACTTCTAAGAAATAGCGGTAAGCATCCGCGGTTATCGCAAAACCATGGGGAACTTTTATTCCCTTGTCTTCCAAGCCAGAAATCATCTCACCTAAAGACGCATTTTTGCCTCCGACCAGATTTACGTCTTCGGACGAAAGCTCGCTAAACGGTTTTATCCAAATGCTAGCCATCCTAAAACGATAATAACATTTGGATAATTACTCGTCAAGCCTTTTATTCTTTTAATGATATTTAACCAATAATAGCCGGCACAACTTTTTTTCACCGAGTATGATTCTAATGGGGTTGACTTAACTTCATAATTCGAGTATAGTCAAAATATGCCAGTAACTGCAGTAGTTGGTACCCAATGGGGTGATGAAGGTAAAGGTCGAATTGTCGACTTCCTAGCTCAGAAGGCGGATATGGTCATTCGATTTCAGGGCGGCAATAACGCCGGTCACACCGTCATCAATCAGTTTGGTAAATTTGCTTTACACCTGATACCATGTGGAATATTTAATCCCAAAACAATCAATATTGTTGGAACAGGCGTAGTCGTCAATCCAGAGGCAATTTGGCAGGAAATTTTAGAACTTAAAAAAGCCGGTGTCTCAGTGGGTGATAATCTTCTTATCTCTGACCGTGCCCATGTCGTAATGCCGTATCATATTTTGCTCGATAAATTAGAAGAAGAAAGTCTGGGCAAGAAAAAATTGGGGACAACCCTACGTGGTATTGCTCCGGTCTATGCGGACAAGGTTGCCCGGGTCGGCTTGCAAATAGCTGACCTTTTAGACCGAGAATATCTTACCCAACGGATTCACACCATTTTGGAGAAGAAGAATCGTATCATTAAGTTAGTTTATAATGGTGAAATAGTCTCTGAGTCAGAAATGATAAATTATGCTTATGAGTATGGACAAAAATTAAAACCTTATATTTGCAATACAATGCCGGTAATTCAAAATTCAATAAAACAGGATAAAAAGATATTATTAGAAGGGCAGTTGGGTGTGATGAGAGATTTAGATTGGGGAATTTATCCGTTTTCGACTTCATCCAACCCGTTACCAGGATTTGCCAGCGTTGGGGCTGGAATCCCACCCCATTACATAAAAGATATTTTAGGCGTGGTTAAGGCTTATAGTTCAAGTGTCGGGGGTGGACCATTTGTGACCGAGCTGAACGATGCGAATGGCGATTTGATTCGGGAACGGGGCAAAGAATATGGGGCTGCTACTGGTCGACCCCGAAGAGTCGGCTGGTTTGATGCAGTAGCGACCAGATACGGCGTGCAACTGACTGGCGCCAATCGTCTGGCATTATCTTTACTCGATGTCTTAGATGTATTTGAGAAAATCAGAATTTGTGTCGCATATCGAATAAATGGCAAATTAACTGATACGGTTCCGGTGACCAAATTACTTTATGGTGCCGAACCAGTCTATGAAGAAATCGAAGGTTGGCAAGAACCAACCTCTGAGCTAAGAAAATACAAAGACCTGCCTCATGCCGCAAAAAAATATTTGCAGCGAATCGAAGAGTTATTAAGTGTACCAATCGAGGTGATTTCGGTTGGACCAAAACGCGAGCAGATAATCACATTTAAACACTGAAGCCACTGAATTGTTCCAAAACCACCGAAGAACGCCGAATCAATTAAAGGCAGCGGAAGTTTTTCGGAATTTTCAGTGTTATTCAGTATTGAAAGTATCTTTTTTCTGTGTTGAACCGTGTTGAATTTCCCAAAATCATTGCTCTAAGCACTGAGATTGGGCGAGGGCACCCTAACTATCTTGACAGTGTTATTACAGTTTTAAAGACTGAAAATCCAAATCTAACAGTTGAATATCATAATATTTTTGAAGTAACATCTGGCATATCCCGGTTGTGCTGGCAGGTCATCAAAAAGTTTTATCTTATAGGTGGCTCTGGCGGAATCGTCACTAAACTTTATAATTTCCTCAGACAAAAATCAGCTATCCCGAGCCCGATTTTTCTTAAGTTGTTAGGTAGTGGGTTAGATAATTTTTTAAAGGGATTTTCAGGTATTGTTTTAATTGAACATCCTTTAGTAGCAAGAATTTTAGCAAACAGAAATATTCCGGTTTTTTATATTCATGGTGAGATTGCCGCACCAAAAGAATGTGCGATACCGGGTAAGGTGATTACTTTTGTCCCGCTTGACTGGACAAAGGAACGACTGATTGCATTAGGTGTTAAACCAGAATTGATTGTGGTTACCGGGCTTTTAATCGAACCCGAATTACTAAAAGAGGCAAAAAAGAATTTCGATTTGCGACTTGCCCGACTTAATTCAAATCAACCCTTGACCATAGCATTTTTCATCTCCCAAGCCTATCCGAAAGAACATATCACTAAAATCATCGCTGCGGTCGAATCAATAGCCGAAAAGGGAATGAAAACAATTGTCTTTACTGGAACGAGTCAAAACAAAGCAATAGAATTCCAACACCAAATCGAATCGATAATAGAACGTAATCCTCAAATTTGCTCAGAAAATATCAAAGTAGTAATGAGTAAAAGCCGGCAAGAAGAGAATCAAAGAACCGCCGAACTAATGAGCCAAATAGATGTAATGGTTGCTGCTGCTCATGAACGAACTAATTGGGCAGTAGGCGTAGGACTCCCGATGTTCGTTCTCTATCCTTTAATCGGAACCTATGCCCGACCGAATTTCGAATTTGCCCTTAATCAAGGTGTGTCAAATCCGCTCAAAACCATCGGTGATGCCAAAACTCTTGGTGATAAATTAATCCGGATGCATAAAAATAATACTCTTATTAAAATGGTACAAAGAGGATTCTCCGAGTACAGTTTGGACGGTGTTCAACTAACCACAAGATATCTTATTAACAAAACTTAGCTTTATTACGATAGATAATAATATCCAAAATCGAATATGAACAATAACGTTTTGGTTATATTAACCTTCCATTTAGTTAATCATTTTCCCTGCTTGGCAGGTTGATTCATTGTCCCCCCTACCTAATTTTTGGTTATTAATAATAGCCCAAATTGTCGGGTTACAGAATAAACAAGTCATCCTATTGTTAAGACTCAAAAAAACAATCACTTAAGAACAGAAATGAGATAATCTCTTATAATATAAAATTAATCCAGGCTAAAAAAAAGCTTGACAATTTTCAAAAATCTTATATAATCAGACGTTATAAAAAGAGAGACCCCATGAGATACCTGATTTTATCCAAAGGGACAATTAATCTGAAAGGTACTCTCTTGGGACGTTATTCCAGTTTAAATGAAAGGAGGTGAAAAACAATGCGTAACAAAGGCTTTACCTTAATCGAATTACTCGTCGTCATCTTAATTATCGGTATCCTCTTAGCATTAGTTATCCCCAACTTTGTGTTGTTCCAGGAGAGAGCAAGAAGAAGTTCAGTAAAGAACAATATGCACGTTCTTCAGACCGCTTTAGAGGCTTATGCTACTGACCACTTTGGTGTCTATCCCAACGAAGACAATAGCGACTGGACTGATGAAGAGAATATGATTTATTGTTATTTCCCAGGTGGTGACCCAATCGGTATCGAAGGTGAACCACGCTATGGCCCGGCTCCAACCAATCCTTACACTGGCCGCAGATACAATGACCCAGACGGCGAGGTTGATAATGACATGGACTATGAAGGTTACTTTGGAGAGTTAGAACCAGGTCAGAATGCAATAAAAGACGGAGCTGGTACAGATTACGAGGATTGTTTTTATCTCGATGTTGAATCGGAATCCGAGATGCCCGGAAGTATAGAAGTCTGCACCTATGTGTCCGAAATGGAAGCTGTTGAAGAGTATGGTATTTGCGGTTTCGGGAAAGATGTAATTATACCGATGTATGACTTGAAACCTGATGCTGAAGAACCGGACGACGAAGAATATTGGATTTTCTTCATACTACATAACTAATTCAATCATATAAAAAAGGGGAGCAATTTTTTGCTCCCCTTTTTTATTCTTTATTTTTATCTTCTAAGAATAAACTTCCGCTTTATTTTAAACCTGCCAGTTTCTACCTGTAAAAAATAGACACCAGATGCTAACTGATGAATCGGTAAATCAATAATACCACTTTTGCCTGATAGGCTAACTCTCTGTTGCATAATCCCGGAGACGTCATAAACCCTAAAAGACAGGTTATCCATATCAACCAGGCTATACCGTATCCTCAAATGTCCTCGGGATGGATTGGGAGCAATGATTAACTGGAGCTTTTCGGAAAATTGATTGGTAGCTGATGATATGGATTTTTTAATTCTGTTTCCTGACCATGTTGTTAGCCCTGGTGCATAAAACCAAAATTCCGGTGTATTATTACCTTTAAGTCCATAAACTCGACCTTGAGCAAATGTGAGTGCTCCGCCGCTCTTGACCCTTTTCCAACTTGGTAACCTTGGAAGGTCGGCATACTGAATCCAGGTGTCCTGACTAATCGAGTATGCCCAGAATTCATCTGTATTTCCACCTTTAAATGCGAAGATTCGATTAATCCCATCATAGCAAAGTGCAGCACCGTCTTTAATTTTTTTCTTTCTATAATTCCGACCAACAAAAGGCATTGGCGAGAAAGGTGTTGAATGCCAGGTATCACCAAGTAAATCGAATCGGAATAATTCGTTGTAGTACGATTTTATAACATAAAGGTTATTGTCCACCTTTATCATTCCACTTCCTTTCTTAAAAGGCTTGCCGCTTGGTCCTAAAGGAGCTGGCACAAGGCTTTTAATCCAGGAATCACCCTCAATATGAAATGCATAGAAATCGGTGGTTTTGCTCCCTTTTAGAAGATAGACATAATGGTCTGAACCCTTGGTTGCATAAGCCAAACCAGTGCCTCCCTTCAATTTTTTGTTGCTCGGCGGTAAAGGAACCGGCGCCAGTATTTTCCAAATTGTATCACTGTAACCAGCCTTAGTATCATAGCGCCAAAACTCAGTAGAATTTTTACCTTTAGCGGCATAGATATAACGAGCTCCATCATAGCATAATGCAGCGCCTCTTTTAACCCGTTTGCGGCGTTGGTTCGGGTCATAAGGGATTGATTCTTTTTCTAACCAATCACCTGTACTTAGGGAATAAACGTAAAACTCATTAGTATTATTACCTTTTAAAGCATAGATTAAATTCTGGTCCGGAACATAAACAAGACATCCGCCTGCTTTTACTTTTCGGTTTCTTGGACCCAGCGGTAAATCATCAATCTGAACCCAAGAATCACCAACCACTTCAATTACATCGGTAATAGTGTCATTGGTTAGATTCTGGTCGGTATTTAAAGTAGTATAGAGCTTGAATAAATAAGAACCCAATGTCGCATTCCAGGTTCGAGAAAAACTAACAATTGAAGAATCGTGGGGTGCTGTAGTAACCTGTACCGAATCGAAATAAGCTGGCTCAATTTCTAAATAGACTCGAAATGTTTCGAAAACGTCACCGTAATTTCTAATCCAGGCTTGAGGTATTATTGAATCATTGGGAATTATTCGCTTTCCTGGTGAGCTCAAACGAGCCGGGCCAACATCATGAATGGTTGAACTACCAGGCAAGTAATTGAAATATATTTCCCAGTTCCCATCTCGATAATCCTGCCAGACCAATAACAACTTATCATTCCAAACTTCTATTTTCGGATTGGTCGAAAAGGTATTATCGAATGTAATCCGCTCCTCACTAAGCCAGCTGACACCGCGGTCGGTACTGCGGCAACCATAAATCTCTGAATTGCCATCCCTGTAATCAACCCAGACCACATAGAGAGTATCTTCTTTTGAAGCGATATCCGGTTTCCAGGCACCAAACATACTGGATGATATCGGAACCATTGCCGACCAGGTATTTCCATTGTCTGTGCTTCTTGTGTAATATATCTGCCAGGTGCCTCCAACATCCTCTTTTCTTGCCCAGACTATATGAAGATTACCACTGTCATCTTTGACCAAAGATGGGTCATAGTCAAAAAAAACATCACCTGAATCTTTGGTTATCCATACCCGGTTCCAGTCAATACCATTCTCACTCCGCCAATAGCCAATCTCCCAGTCTTCAGTGTTTCGTTGAATACAACAGCCAACAATATGAAAACTGCTGCCATCATCCATTAGTTTGATATTAAGAAACTTTTTGTTGATTATCCTTGGAACTGAATCTTGCCAATTTTCACCGGCATTTCGCCAGTTGAAGTTTAGCCCTTCTTGGGTTCTTTCATAACCGAATTTACCAACCATCCAATAAGCGATTGAATACCTGCCGTTTTTGACCGCAACCGGTGAGGCATAGGAGCCCATATTTGAATCAGGCATTGAAGTGATATGCCAATTATCACCTTCATCAATACTGGTAGCAACCCAGGGATACCAGACAAAAGTCGTATCAATCCGGGATGGCGGCAAAGAATCAATCTCCTGCCCAATCTTGGCATAACCCATGGCGGAAACGATTAGACTGTCGTCACCATCAATATTGGCAAACCACATCACACTATCATTCCCTGGAAAATCAAAAAGAATTCGGGTTGGCGACCAGGTCAATCCCCCATCCATGCTCTTTCGATAATAGACCTCCCATTCTCCCCGGCTATTATCGGTCCAGACAACATGGATTCTGCCATTTCGGTCCACCGCAATTTCTGGTTCTCGTGAGAATTTTTGTGTGTTACTTAAATTTAATCCAAAATCATAAGAATAAGAAAAACCGCGATACTTTTTGGGTTTAAAATCGGTGGTGAAAATTTCTTCCATCTCCTCGCCTTCTGAGAAATAGGTAGGAAATCCTAAGATGTAACCAACCGTCGGCACAATATCAATCTGGTCACGGTCAATATCATTGATGACCTGATTCTGTCTTATTCCTGGTCCTAAAGCCAAAAACATCAAATCTCGACAACCATGGTCCCATTCACCATGACCTTGATAGCCGCCATGAGCATCATCATTCCTGCCGTGGTCAGAGGTAACAATCATTACGGTTTTATCTTTATAAAATGTATCGCTGTAAGGTGGAATCGCCTGGATGTGTTGCCAGAATTCATAGACGATAGAATCGGCGGTAATTATCGATTGATGATAGACCGAGTCGATTCCACCATGTCCAGCACCATCAACGTCTCTTAGATTGATATAAAGTAATCTGGGCTGGATTGAATCCATCGCTTGGTGGACTAAATTAGAAATAGTTGAGTCAGGTGCGTTATATATCAAAAACCCCTTATAATTTTCACCATAGGAAGGCTCAAGACCAAAATCAACACAACGGCAGTTTCCCTTACCCATAATCGCTCCTGCTTTACTTTCGGGCAGTCCGAATCTGCTTCGGAAATATTCAAAGAAAGTGGGCTGGTCAGGTCGGATATCCTGGTCAGTACCAGAGTTATTTCTAACGATTTGCCTAACTCCACAAGCAATCGTATTATGTCCAGCAGTAGTTGCGGTCCAACCCCTATTCCAGAATCTGCGATAGATTGTTCCTAAAGGTCTCAGGTCATTCCAGATATGCCTTAGATTAAGCGATTCGGCTTCAAACGCCTCGTCATTACGAATCCCGTCAATCGTGATGACCAACACATTTTCTGGTTGTTGAGCGAATGAAGGAGAAACCAAAAGGATTAAAAGAAATATCAAAAAAATTTTAGTCATTAAACCTCCTTAGCGCCCTTAAAAATTGTCCGAAGGACTGTTAACTTATTATCTGGTAATTATTACTTTCTTGCAGGTTTGAAGATTTCCGGCTTTAAATTGAATAAAGTAAATCCCATTTGGCAAATCAGTTGATTTTATATCCACCTCATACAGACCGGGTGAACAATAATCATCAACTAAAGATTTTTCCACTCTACCAGTTAGGTTATAGAGTTTAAGGGTTACTGGAATCTTGGAACCCATCGGTCCATTTATTGAATATAAAATGAGGGCGGTACGTGAAAATGGGTTAGGTTGAATCTTAAGTCCAAGTTGGGAATGTTTTATTTTTGTTGGATTTGGCTCTTTAATTCCGACCCAAGAGCCAAAATTGTAAACAAAGAAATCCATGGTCTTATTACCGCGCAATGCATACAAATTGCCCGCCGCATAAACTAAAGAACCTCCGGCTTTCACTTTCTTTGTTCCTACTGGCATATCTTCCATTGGATCCCAAATTGTATCCGAACTGCCCGGTATATAACGCCAGAACTCGTTAGTATTTCCACCTTTTAGTGCGTAGACCGCCTGGGTTGAAGGACAATAAGCCAGTGCCGCACCATCTTTTGCTTTTTTCTTCCTTCCTGTCGTTCCAACGAATGGTAAAGATGGCTTATCCAGCCAGGTATCATTTTCCAAGTCATAAGCATAATATTCATTATATTTTCCTTTGAGTGCCCATATACAGTTATTGTCACGGTCATAAGTTATACAACTACCTTTTTTGAATTGTTTTCCAGATTCACCGGATGGCGCATCCGGCTTGGTAATCCAGGTATCGCCTTCGACCGAGTAGGCATAAAATTCAAAGGTTCTATTCCCTTTTAGGAGATAGACGAAATGTCGAGTATCTGATACCGTAACAAATACTAACCCGGCACCATACTTAACTTTCCTTATTTTACTCCCGGTACCGGTTGGGACATCTCTCATTAACCGCCAGGAATCGCTGATGATATTATAGCGCCAAAATTCAAAAGTATTATTACCTTTTATTGCATAGATAAATTGTTCTCCATCATAGCATAAACTAGCGCCGGCTTTCACACGTTTCTTTCTATCGGCAAAAGGTATCGTTTCTTTATCGGTCCAGGTGTTAAAAATTATATCGTAACAATAGAATTCGGTGGTATTATTTCCTTTAAAAGCGTATATTGAGTTAGGCGGGACATAAACTAATGCACCGCCGTGCTTCACCTTTTTAATCTTACTTCTATTTCCGTCTGGAAATGGGCTGCGTTGAGACCAACCAACATCCAGGGTTTCAATCGTGACCGAATCGGTCAAGAAATTATTATCTGGATTCATATCCTCTAACAGGGTTGTATAACATTGGACCACGAAATCACCTGGTGGTGGATTCCATGAAGAGAATATTAAATGCAAGTTACTATCCGGGGTCAGATTTTCAATTAACAAAGAATCATGATAAAAAGTGACATTACTATAATCTAAAATCTTAAAATAGGTAAAAAATGTCTCGGCCAGATCGCCGAAGTTGCCGATTTCGGCTTTTGGGATTATAACGTGTCGTTCGATCGAGCCGGTGGGTGAAATTATACTTGTTACACCAACATCGCGTATCGGGGTTCCGGCGAAAAAGTGTAAAATTATTGTGTCGTTATTCGGATTAATGTCTCCGTTTAACTTCGTATAAGTGATTGCAGTATAGCGTCCAGAATCAGCCGACCAAGTTGGGAAGGTTATGGTATCTAAAATTTCTGGCTCAAGGATTATATCATTACTGTCGCTATAAACGGTCTGGGATGCCGAATTAATTATTGTGAAAAATACCTTACCCGCTGCCGACAGGTTGCCAAAATTCGTGACCAGGACTTTTGGATTTATCTGACTATATTCAGGAATGATTGGCGTGGGCTGTAAAATTTGCGTTAAGCCAAAATCCATGACTCGAACCGTTAAAATACTATATAAAACATTATTCTCGGGATGAATATCTTTAACCGTATCGGCGAAACAACTGACCGCATGAGTACCTCGCATATTACCTGCCCAAGGGTCAAAATTAAATGTTTCCTCATAACCAGGTTCCGGAGTCACCAGGGCGAGTGAACAGGAGTAAACCGAACCGATTTTAAATGTCGCCCAAAACGGATGTCGAACATTTCCTGAATTTCTGATACGGGCTCGAGGAATAATGATGGTTCCAGAATCTACCGTATCCGGGGAAAATATTTCCAAAAGCACAATATCTCGCACTCGACAGATAATTTGCTTTTGATAAGCGTCATTTGAATTATTCACATCATTAGGAAGCGCCGTACTGCATTTCACCCCAAAACTACCTCTGGGAAATGAAACTCGTAACATTCGATTAAACCGGACTGTATCGATTGAGTAGGGTGGAATATTATTAACTTGCGTTATCTCATAAAAACTATCATAGGTAATATCCTTGAAATGTATTTGGAAACTGACAGTAGTATCTCCATAATTTCTTACAACTACTTCTGGAATAAATACGGTGTTTGAGTCTACCGTATCCCCTGGATTTAAAATGAAAGATACCCCCACATCAGGGTTAGAATAATTACTGGTTAGGAAATAGTTTTCATTAAATTCTGTATCCAATTGATTTTTGGAAGGCAGATTATCGGATGCGAATACCGCTGTTATTAGTGAAATGATAATTATAACAAATATCTTTTTCATCTTTTTCTCCAGAATCAAATTATTATAGAATATTAAATGAAAATTGTCAAGCGTTTTTTACAAGCGTCAAGTCAGATTTTACCAATGGGTTAATTTGTCCATTCCAAATAATTCTTACCCTCTTCAAATTTAATTTTCAATTAAACAATATTGTTGTTTTAATAATATTTACTAACTAGCCAAACGCAACATCGAGTAACATCATAATGGCAAAACCGAGCATTGCACCGGCGGTTGCCAAATCCGTATTACCCCATCGCTGAGATTCTGGAATCAATTCTTCGACCACAACAAAAATCATTGCGCCAGCCGCAAAACTAAGCGCATAAGGTAAAATTGGCTGAGCAATAAGTACCGCGGCGGCACCGATAATACCGGCGATTGGTTCAACGATTGCCGATAACTGACCATACCAGAAGCTCTTAAGTAAAGACATCCCTTCACGTCGAAGCGGCATTGAAACGGCAAGCCCTTCAGGAAAATTTTGAATCCCGATTCCAATCGCTAAAGCAATCGCTGCCGGTAATGTAGCTGAAGGAAATCCAGCTGCTACTGCACCAAACGCCACACCGACGGCTAAACCTTCCGGAATATTATGTAAGGTTATAGCAAGAACGAGTAAAATACTCCGATGCCAGGAAGTCTTAATTCCTTCGGCTTCTTCAATCGGAAAACCGAGATGAAGATGAGGGAGAATTTTATCAATGACCCATAAAAATAATCCACCTGAAATAAAACCGATCATAGCCGGTAGCCAGGCGGGAATGCTTTTCCCTCGTGACATTTCAATCGCTGGTGCAAGTAATGACCAGAAACTCGCTGCAATCATCACCCCAGCCGCAAAACCCAACATGCTATCCAATAACCTGCGATTTACACTTTTCGTTACAAATACTGTAGCTGCACCCAGGACAGTTAATCCCCAAGTAAAAAGGGTTGCCAGAAGTGTCTGAATCACCGGGTGCAAGTCTTTAAGAAAATTTATCATTCTCTCATATTATTATTCTTATGCCTCAAACAAAGTCAACCGTCATCTAAATCCAGATGCAACCACAGATGCAACTCGGAGAGAAACCACAGATATTACTCGAAGAGTCCAGCGACCAAAGGAAGCTGAACACAGATGAACACAGATAAAGAACTCGGAGAGTCCAGCGGCTGGAAGGAGCTGAACACAGATAAACACAGAAGAGATAAGAATTTTAACCGCAGATTAACGCAGATTTCTTTTGGAATTTATATCTGTGTAAATCCGCGTGCATCCGCGGTTTCAAATTTCTTTTGTGGTTTTTTATCGCCGGATTAAGGTTTCCTTAAATAATTACTTTTAACCTTAGTGCAACAAAGACTGAAACAATTTTCTCCTTTAATTTCAGTAGGACATCTTCTTTTAATCCCTCTTTTTTCCATCTGCCGATAATTTTATTTAGCGACTGTTCCAATTTTTCTTTCCTTTCTTGGGGAGTCGAATCGACCCTTCTCGGGTCGAGAGACCCGATTCGGGGGGTAAAGGCTTTACCATAATATTTCTTCAAAGCTCGACAGCATTCTCGGGTAAAGGCTTTGTGGGATGAAAACCAGCGAGTTGGAACACTCAAATCACAGAGTAACTTATGGACTTCGGTTTCGATTCGCTCAATCATTATCCGATACTTAGTAAAGCCAAGTGCCATCTTTTCCTGTTTTTTAGTTGGTAATGACTTTTTAGATTCTATCCTTTTAATCTCTCCCCTAAGCACCGAATTGATAATCTTCTTAATTTTGGAAATAAGATGCAATTTTAATCCGGCTCTTTGCCATTTCTCAGTAATTCGCCTCAGGCGGACTTTATTCAATGTCGCTAAAAAATCAAAATACTCTAAGGCAAATTTCTGATAATCATTATAACCGCATTTCCTCCTCTCCCTTGATGGGAGAGGACTGAGGTGAGGGTGATGTCCTCTTTATTCACTAACGCTATGACCTTATTTTCAATCAGTTTTTTCAATCGGTCAAAATCAATCTCTTCTTTTTCCTTAGATGGAAATTCGACGCCAATTTCATATCGCATCTCTCTGGATTTTTCTTTGTTCGGGCGGTATCGGTAATTGTGAAATCATCCGTTCGTGTCTGGTTCTAAAATCAATCGCATCCAGATGCTTAAAAAATTCAGACCAGGATTCTCCGCAAGCCCTCAAATAAAGCAGGATTGTTCCAATTGGTGGATTTTTAACCCTGCCTTTCTCTAAA
>JAOUPE010000148.1 GCA_029880025.1 Caldifarciminota bacterium | reverse complement strand
CAGTTCTTTTATCAAAATAGGTTGCGGCTAATTTTATATTTTCCAGCGTCTGTTTATTGGTTACCCCGCATAAGGCATAACTCAGCTCTTCGGAAAATACCTTAAAATCAATTTTTAAGATGCCGCCACTTTTTAACGATAAATTAATCATCTTTTTTAAGAGATTAGTATTCATACTGCCGTTGGTTTCCCAACAGATACGAAATTTTTCTTTGATTCGGAGAATCTTTTGACTTAAATTAATCGCAAATGGTAAACTCGGGGTCGGGTCACCACCAAAATAACAGATACAATTAGTCTTATTATCAATTGCTGATAACATCTCTTCAATCCCTACTTTTCTTGTTTTTGGATTCTTAAAATGCCAGTTTTGACAGAATAAACAGTTAAAAGTACAGGAACGGAAAAAGACGGCAAGGTTTTTACCGCCCGACTCATTTCGACCAGGACAGACCCAATCCGCCACACAATTGGTTGGCAGGGGGTCATAGTAATAATCGAGCAAGGCATAATTCGCCTTTTTCTCAATCAGACCACAAAAACCCTGGCTGCCGATTTTATAATGACACTGATTAATACATAAACGACATTTTCTTTTCCCATCTTTCGGTGGAAATAGCGGAAGATTGAAATCGATTCTTGATGCTTTATGAATATTGATGATATGCTTTTGATACCGGTTGAACCTTTTTCTTATACAGTCAGCACATAAGGATAAAGTTTTGCTGATGGTTAATGAATCTTTGTCACAAGCAATACATTCTGCCATAGTCTAATTAATTATTATAGTTTCTTGATTACAGTCAATCTATTTCTCAACAAATTTACGAGAAACAATAGTAGAGTCTGATGCATTTGGTGAATAATCACAAATAAAATTTGGATTTGACTTCATATTCACTTGGTCTATACTTTATTTATAGCACTGCGAAATTAAAGTCTTATTTTGAGTTTTATGGCAGATAACCTACTCGAGGAGATAATCGAACTGGCAAAAGAGATTTTAACCGAATGCCAGAAACGAGAAGATTGTGACCTCGTGCCATTATTTCAAAGAGTTCTTCATCTTTCGAGGATGGTTAAAAACCGAAGTTTTGAAGTTTGGGCTTTGTCCGAACTCGAAGGCTACCAGAATGAAACGGTTTTACAAGAACTTGAGGAGTTGTCGAAACCAGACTTAATTGAATATAAGAGTTTAAGGCGGCTGCGTTCATTTCCTGACAATTGCTTTTTAGAAAAACTCAAGAGTCAATTTTTAGAATCGGGTGAACTGGTCGAGACTGAACCGGGCCGGGCAACCTTGACCATGCCTTTGAAAGAGATGGAGATGAGTTATCTTACCGACCGGGAATATTATAAGCAGACATTCTCCCTAACCACACCTTTAAGCCTATCCCTGTTGGAAAGAGCTTTTACCCAGATGAAGAGCCGAATCTATGACTTCGCATCGGAAATTTATTTGCGTTATCGCTTTACCCAGACCGTAGCTGGCATTTTTGATGTAAAGCTTGATTCGGTGAATCAGCGCTTAGCCCGACTCTGTCCTGAAGTTTTGGAACATTTAAACAAGGCATTAAGTGAAAAGACGCAGGACAAACAAAAGACGATGGTCAATTTAAAAGAGGCATTAAAATCATTTGCCGAATTTCTGCACCCCGCGGAAAAAGATGAATCCTTTGAACTTTCCGACCAATTCTATTTAAATCGAATCTGTCAATTTTTTGATGAAAACCTAAATAAGGAAAGGTCGGCTCTACTCAAAGCCAATTACCGCTCTTTAATCAGTCGGACCGAAGCGATTTACCAGCGAATCAAAGAACCAGACAAAATCGATGAATCGGAAATTGAACCGATTATAATCCAGAGTTATTTTTTGATATCCGATGCTTTGGATTTGATTTAGTCAGCAATCGGATAGCGAAAAGAAAAGGGCGGTCGATTCGACCGCCCTTTAGATTTTTTTAATTGTTAACGCAAGAGAACCGATTTGGTCACGAGTTTGCCAGTTGGAGTTTCGAGCTGGTAGAAGTAGATTCCACTCGCAACTTTTCTTCCGTTTTCGTCTTTACCATCCCAGTTTACCGAATAGTTGCCGACCTTGAGATTTCCGGTTATGAGGTTTTTCACCAAACGACCAGAGATATCATGAACCGATAAAGAAATTGGACCAACTTGTCTAACCTGGAACTGAACGCGCATTGTGTTACGGAAAGGATTGGGATAGGTTCGCAAAGGAGCCGAACCATCGGTAAATATTGATTGGTCAGGTTCGTCAGCAATGGATACAAATGGTGGGTCGGTTGTGTATTTAATAGCTTTTCCTTCGGTCCAGGGCGCACAGCCGCGATGTAAAGTGTCATTGAAGAGACCACAGATGCCGATCGTATTTGTTACGTCTTCGATTCCGACTGTGCTTGATACCCAGCGATTTGCGGTCATATACTGAACAATGATTTCGTTACGACCATCGGTTGCTGCCATGGTTGTATCATAGATGACGATTTGGAATTTTTCCAAAGTCGTCCGAGGACTGAAATAAGCGATACTGTCCCATTCAACGATGAACCGGTGGTGTAAAGTGTCATGATAATAATAGACACCACTGACCCCGGTATTGCTTGGATAGAGGTCATCCCAGTTCGCACAAATCATGCCATTGGGATTACTCCCATATGGGTCTGGCAGTCGGCGGTTGAGATAGGCTGTCAAAGTGGTATAACCTGGTGCAACCCAGCCATTGGAACAGATTGAAATCTGGGTATAGGTCTGGTCGTAGAACTTCCAGGGTCCGAATGAAGGCGGTAAATTCACCTGAACGGTTGCATCATCGATAAGAGTGAGTCTGGTGCCTACCGTATTAATTTCAACCCATTCATAGGTTGGGTGTTCGGAATAATAGGTGTCAACATCATCATAGGCATAATAGAGTGGCGGCTCACGCGGACCATCTGGTATTGGGTCAACTGCAGTAATACCGCCAACCATAATCATGAAAGAACGAACCGAAGTATAGCCGCCATCGGCTGTGATATAAAGGGTGCAAGGAATATTGGTCTCAGGTGGAATTAAATCGGAAGCAGTTAAAGTGAACCGGTCAGCATCGTTATTGCCCAGACTATCAACCAGAATTGTTCCGAAAGTACCGACCGAGTCATCAACGGTTAACCGAGAATCACTGGATTTAAGGATTGCCGATACATTGTAGGCGTTGCCTCGACCCTGGTTATTCAGAATAACAATTAATTCCGCGGTCTCACCAGGGTCAAACTTACCGTTAGGACGGGTAGCACCAGAATCATCCACAATTTTGTCAACATAACTTATGAATGGTGCGCCAACTAAAACATAGATATTGGAATTCCAAACCGAATCATTCGTATCGACACAGGCAAGATTGAACCGAATCATATAACCATTGGTGCACGCCGTACTAACCGTGAAATTATATCCAGTATCTCCAGTAAAGACTGTGTCACGAGCTAACACATCGCCAAAGTATTTGACCGAATCGTTGATTGTCACATTCGGGTCGCTAATCCTGAGATAACCATTGATTCCATAGCCAGTCGAATCGCCGTGGTTCTTAATCCAGAGCGGCATATTGATAATTTCACCAGGGTTCACGATTCCGTCGCCATTACCACCAGCCACATCGTCAATCGTATGGCGCAGGTGGACAACATAGGGTTGACCAGTAACCCTTGCTAAACCAGTACCTTCAAACGGTAGAATAGTGTGACCGCTTACCGTAACATCAAATTCGCCAACTGAAGAGGCTTCGATTGAGAGTATGACCTGACCGAATTGGTCAGTATAGTCGTAAACATAGAATTCGCCGTCCTTTTGAGCACAGACTAAAGCACCTTCGAAGGGTGAACCTCCCGCACTCACCGTTACAGTCAAGTCATAAGGTCCGAGTGGAACTGTAGGTGGATAGGTTACATCTGGTGTTTGGGGTGTTCCGGTCCAGACTTCCATTGCCGGGTCGCCCAGCCAGAAATAGGCGCGAGCATTGTCAGCTCCGTAAGAGCCATGATTTTGTACAATATGGGCATGACCAAGATTCAATAACCAGCCCAAGTCCCAGACCGGTGCATAATAAGTTCTTACGCCCGGTATTACCCAGTCAACCGTGTCACCTAAGCCACGATAAAGGGTACTGTCGTATCCATGATTTGGAATCGTATAAGAAGCGATACTTGCGCCCAGTGAAGCTACTGCGCCACCAGGATATTTTCTTAACCAGGCTTCACCGAGACACTCTGGGGAATGAGTGATAACATGGTTCAAACAGCAGATATTAAAGACGATTGGGGTTCGGTCACCATTGTTGAGTGCGTAAATATCATTAATATGCCAGTCTTCGGTGGGTGTACCCCACTGCCACCAAATCTCATTATCTCCATGCCCACGATAATTAACCACATTTCTACCTTGGTTTATTGCCGCTGCCACTGCTGCATTTCCCAAGAATTGTCCCATTATGGTATCCATCGTAAATCGATAATATGGGTAGGCTTGATTATAGATGCCCCGTTTACAAGCCGAATACTTTAGAGGATACTGCTCTCGATGGGCAATTAATACCGATTTGTCAAGCCAGCCATCGAGCGGTGGGTCTTTTGAATATTTCAGCACCTTGAGCACCTGATTGGCTAAATCCGCCGCATCGGCGCAGGAAAAACGACCAATGCCGACCTCGGCATATAAATCAAGCGGGGAGCTCAAATCGCTATACCCGTAGTCGCAAATTGAAA